>JAFYNW010000323.1 GCA_017547995.1 Clostridia bacterium
AGCACAAGTGGAATATGACCTTCATCGATGGTCAGCCATATTGGCTCGATATCCGCACAGACCACGCAAGCTACGAAAGTCGCGGCAAAATAAGCTATAACTATTTCCTTAAGACAGACGATGCCGAATGGGCGAAAAAGCATGTGGAATGGTATCCTGAGGTGACGAAATACATCCGTAATCAGCACGCTATGGGCCGTGCGCCTTATATTTACAACAATATCGACTATACTCTCGTGCCTGCCCGCCAGTGGAGCAATAACTCAGGCTGGGCGGAAAATTATCTCTATCAGGCACAGGATGCCTCCCTTATCCCTGAAGTGCTCCAGGGCGCTGATATGACCAAAAATATCACACGTCAGGAGTTTGCCGCCCTTGCCGTAGCGCTTTATGAAAAGCAGTCGGGCAAGAAGGCAGAAATTGCCGAGGTAAATCCGTTTAACGATACGGCATCCGCCGACGTGCTCAAGGCATATAACTTAGGCATCGTAAAGGGCGTGGCCCTCGACAGATTCGCGCCGAATGACACGCTCACACGCGAGCAGGCGGCAACAATGCTTGGCAGAGTACACGAAATTATCAAATATGGCTCGGTGGGTGATGGCTCGCGCCTCAATACAAGCGGTGCGACGGCATTTACAGACGATAATCTCATCAATTCCTATGCCGAAAGCTACGTTTACTTTATGAATGCCAATAAAATCATTGATGGCGTTGGCAACGGCAGCTTCAATCCTCTCGGCAACACAACCCGCGAAGCGGCAATCAAAATCGCCGTAACAATGTGGACAAATCTGAAATAATGAGAAAAAGCTCTCCGGAAAGGAGAGCTTTTTTATGTTTTGCAGGGTGTGGGATTGCTTGTAAACGGGAGGGCGCAGAGACCCTCCCCTACATCAAAAACAGAAAAATATAGTTGTAGGGGCGGTTTTTCGCCTCCTGCAGACGGGGCAACCCTGTCCCTACGGATAGTCAGTAAATATTGTAGGGGAGGTGCTTGCCCCTCCCTCCTCATCCAATGCATCGCAGATACCTTAACTGCATTATAGCAATATAACTTGCCACAGGCAAATATAACTGCGGAGCAATATAACTCGCATCAGCGAATATAACTTCTCAAATGGAGGGAGATTCTTCGCATACGCTCAGAATGACAATGCAGGATGTGGTCCGCCATTGTTGAACAGAAATCTTGCCCAAAGTTAGCTTTGACTCTCTGTGTATTATGCACAAATAACATAAAATGACGAAAAATATGCATATTTTTGTTGACATTGACGTGTCTTTGGAGTATTATTAAGTTAGACATCGATGGGAAGCATATAACAGCTTCCTTCTACATATTATGTTCTCAAATCCAGATTACATAAAGGAGTTTACAAAAATGATTGCTATTATCAATGCAAAGATCGTTACAGTTACTAACGGTACTATTGAAAACGGCGTTCTTCTCGTTGAAGAAGGCAAAATCAAGGCTTACGGCGCTGACGTAGCAGTTCCAGAAGGTGCTGAAGTTATAGATGCAAAGGGCGGCTGGCTCACACCTGGTTTCATCGACGTACATACTCATATGTGCACATTCGGCGAACCTAACACAATGCCTGGTCTCCAGAACGACGGCAACGAAGGTTCTTCCCCAATCACACCTGAAATCCGTGCTATCGAAGCTCTCAACCCACACGATATGGCAGTTGAAAAGGTTCGTAACGCAGGCTTCACAACATGTTATACAGGCCCTGGCTCCGCTAACATCATCGGCGGTACAGGCGTTACATTCAAGCTCCGCGGCAATTCCCCTGAAGAAATGGAAATCCCAGGCCACCGTCATATGAAGATGGCTCTCGGTGAAAACCCTAAGCGCTTCTACGGCTCCAAGGGTCAGGCTCCATGGACACGTATGGGCACAGGCGCTATGCTCCGCAAGCAGCTTCAGCTCGCTAAGAACTACTCCGATGAACTCATCGAAGCAGAAACAAACGGCAAGCCAAAGCCAAAGTGGGATATGCAGCTCGAAGCTCTCGTTCCAGTAGTACGCGGCGAAATGAAGGCTCGTATCCACGCGCACCGTGCTGACGATATCCTCACAGCTATCCGCATCGCTAAGGAATTCAACCTCGACTTCTCCGTTGAACACGTAACAGAAGGCTATAAGATTACTCAGGAACTCAAGGAAAACAACGTTGACTGTATCGTTGGTCCTCTCATGATGGGTCCTATGAAGATGGAAATCTGGGGCTGCAAGCAGGAAACACCTGGCATCCTCAATGCTGCTGGTCTCAACGTTATGCTCACAGCTGACACAGGCTCCCAGACAGCTCATCTCCCAATGCATATCGGCTTCTGCATGGCTCGCGGCCTTAAGGAACAGGATGCATTTGAAGGCGTTACAATCCGCGCTGCCAAGTTCCTCGGCGTAGGCGATAAGGTCGGTTCTATCGAAGTTGGTAAGGACGCTGACATCGCTATCTTTGACGGCCATCCATTCTCCAACTTTACTCTCTGTAAGTTGACAATGATCGACGGCGTCATCTATAAGAACGAATTGTAATATACAATTATATAAAAGAGTTTATTAATTTTGACATTTTTTTCATAATTTTGGACTCCTTTCAAAGAAAACAGCGGCGACCGGTAGCCGCTGTTTTCTTGTCCGGAAATAATGGAAGGTGATAAAATGACGCTGCCGCAACGCAAACCGACCCGTCTGAAAGGCTTTGACTACAGTACCAACGGAAAATATTTCGTGACAATATGTACCCACGAAAAGAAGAAAATATTAAGCCATATTGTAGGGGACGTTCATGAACGTCCCGCGTTGAAAATGACAAAATACGGTGAAATTGTCGATGCTGTAATTCGTAATATCCCGGAAAGATTTGGCGTAGAAATAGACAGGTATATAGTTATGCCCAACCATATTCATATGATAGTGAGTGTGGATAAGAGTGATGAGCGGACAATTCGTGAATTGTCCCTACAGCATTCGATAATTTCAAATATAGTGGGTTATCTTAAGATGAACGTAAGTAAGCAGATTCATCTGTATGAGCCTGAACTTATTGTATGGCAACGATCATTTCACGACCATATCATACGTTCAGAGAGGGGTTATTTGAAAATCTGGACGTATATTGACAGCAATCATCAGAAATGGGAAGATGACGTATTTTATATTGAATAGAAAGGAAGTCTTGTTTCATGCTTCATTATGCATATATGGCTACGCCTGTGGGGATGCTGACTATTGCCGAGGAGG
>JAFYNW010000324.1 GCA_017547995.1 Clostridia bacterium
AGGTCGAGAGCAGGTGTGTTTCCGCCAAACCACATATAGCCGAGAATCGCCAATATGATAATGCAGGACGGAATAGTGAAAAGCATATTTTTGCGTGCAGATTTCAGCACAGACTTGTAAATCTCGCTCTGTATTTCCGTATCGGTATGGATTTCAGGGGCATTTTCATCAGCGCGCCATATAAAAGCATAGTTGGTATAACGGCAGACAAAATCCCAGCCGAAGCTTTCGTACATTTCTCGCACGTCCTGAGCAGGCTGCTCGATATCCTTATCTTCCTTCGGCTCAAGGCGGTATTTCATCTGCTTTGGCTCGCACTTTTCAAAGAGGGCATAAAGACTCCATATACCCTTGAGTGCCCAGCCCTTTGCCGCCATATCGCTAGCCCAGTTTTCAAAGGCTTCGGTGTCAAACATACTGCAAGGAATGATTCTGATGCTATACTTCATATTCTGCCTCCTTTTCTCCGTCGAGGACACACGTGCGCAGACGATTCCATTCATCCTTATACATCTGTCTGCCCTTATCGGTTATTTTGTAAATGCGTTTTCTGCCTATCGTTTCGGTTTCTTCAATCATTTTCTCCTCTTCAAACTTGGAAAGGAGAGTGTAAAGAGTGCCCGGGCCGATGGTGATGCGTCCTTTTGTACGGTCTTCGATAAACTGAGCTATTTCAATGCCGCATTTTTCGCCCGAAATAAAGCTCATCAGCACGTAATACATTGTTTCTGAAAATACTTCAAAGGCCTTTTTCGCCATGGTGACACTCCTTTCTTTTATTAAGTAATATGTAATAGTGAAAAGTGAATAGGTGTGGTGTGACGTAGTCACATTTGTTAGGAGGACCAGCGGGGGCGCCGTCCCGTACATAAATGGCGTAGAGCAATGCGTCGCAGACACCTTCGCATTCCGCAGGAATATATCGTGCCATCGGTATATCGCATTTATATATCGCACGCAAAGCGTATATCACGCCGCAGGCATTTCTTCAATATCGTCTATCGATATTATAACATCGAGTGTCGATATTGTCAAGCAGGCATAAAACTGCAAACAAAAAAGCCACCCTTACGAGTGGCTTTAAGCATTAGTTAGTCTGCGAGATACTTTGTTACGAGTTCCTGCAAAAGCTCATCACGGTCGAGCTTGCAGATAAGACTTCTTGCGCCCATGTGGTTTGTGATGTAAGTTGGGTCTTCGGAGAGGATATAACCGACAATCTGATTTATAGGATTATAACCCTTTTCACGCAAGGCATCGTAAACAGTAGTCAGGATTTTCTTCATTTCCAGACTTTCGTCATCTGCGACAGAAAACTTTCTTGTTCCTTCGAACATATCAACTACCTCCGTGGATTAAATCGAATATACATCCATTATAGCTTATTTTGAACAAATTGTAAAGAAAAATGCATAAAAACAGAGGGAGAAATTATTCTCCCTCTATTTATTCAATTTGAACAAAAATTAACTTCTGAGAGCAGCATTGCACTTCTTTTCAAGGTTGATGAGTGCTTTTCTGATAACTTTGTCAACTTCTTCGTCTGTGATTGTGTGGTCAGCATTTCTGAGTGTAAGTGAGAATGCAACACTCTTCTTGCCTTCGCCCAGCTTTTCGTGACGGAATACGTCGAAGAGCTTTACATCCTCGAGCATCTTTCCGCCAACTTCACGGATAGCGTTTTCGAGGTGGATTACAGGGATGTCTTCGTCGCAGAGGAGAGCGAGGTCACGTGTAGCAGCAGGATACTTAGGAAGTGCCTTGTAAACCTTTTCGCCTTCGTGGAGCTCGAACATAACTGCTGTGTCGATTTCAGCCATGTAAACTTCTGTATCGATGCCGTATTCCTTAGCAATAACAGGGTGAATCTGGCCGATTGTACCGAATACCTTGTCACCTGTCAT
>JAFYNW010000325.1 GCA_017547995.1 Clostridia bacterium
AATAAAAGGACGGGGTTTCCGTCCTTTTATTTTTACTGATTTTCAAGCTGGGTGCGGGCTTCGAGGACCTGCTGATTTGTTGCGGCCTTGATTGGATAGAAGCCCTGATTTTTCATAATCGTGAAAATATCGTTCTGGATTTTATGCTCTTCGCTGAGCAGATTCATAAGCGTTGCGCGAAGCTGAGGGTCATCACATTCGCCTGCCGCCATATTGTACATGCTCGTGCTGAATTTCTGGCTCTGGAGAGCATCTGACAAAAGATTCTTTTCCATATTTCCTCCCTATCTGAGATACGCAAACATCGTATCGTAATGTGACTGATGGCGCTGTGCGATTTCCGTAAACTTCATTCTGAGCGTTTCGTCCTGAGTTTCGCAGGCAAGTCTGTTATACTTTGCCACAAGCGACTGCTCGCCACTAAGCTGCTCTGTCAGCACAGCAAGCTCCTTTGTTGTAAGCTGAATCATAAAATTACCTCCGTTGTGGATTTTCTGATTCTATTATGCTCAGCTTCCGGCGTATTTATTCAGATAGCAGGGATTATTTTCCTTGTCGAGCGCCATAACACCGAGGAGCTTTCCCTCGTGGCTGACGATGGTGACGACGGACATAAAGGGTGCGAGGGCGAAGGGCTTGTCAGCATCAAAAGGGGCGGCAATGTAGGTGACGTTTTCGTAAATATGGCAAAGGATACCGCCGTCCACAATGCAATTCTGCAGTGCGTGGTCGGGTGTGTCTATCCATTTGCAAGGGGCAAACTCATCGGCGCAAAAGGGAAGGGGATGGGTGTTTTTCGAGCCTAAATTGTGCTTTTCAATATATAAATAGTCGATATTTCTGCCGTTTTCGCCGAGTCTTGCCTTGTTTATCGTCCGTTTATAGCAGAAAGCGTTGCCGCTTTTCAGCATAACACCGAGAGGGATGCTGCCGCTTTTCGTATGGGCATAAAGCTTATACACCTTTCCCTGCTCAAAGGGGCAGAGGTATTCGAGTACGGCATTTCCGTTTTCGCGGTATACCGAGGCTGTGCCCATATCTTTTCCGTTGTAACTGACTTTATATTGCATAAATGCCTCCGACATCGACGATAAGTACAAAAAAATACTCCTGCATAATTTTATGCAGGAGCTTTGCTTTTCATTACTTATTTTATTGTATAAGAGCCGGAAACGAGGACTGTCGCGCCATTGGCACCTGCTGTCACACCGCGGTCTGCGATGGAAACGAGGTAAAGATTGTTCGCCGTAACGGCCGCTTTAGGATTTACCATACCGCCTGTTGTGAGATTTACAATGCCAACAGAGCCTGTTGAGTAAACTGTAGCCGAGCCGAGACGAGGAACGATTTCTGTGCCCACCTGACCGACTAAGCTTTTGCCTGCAGGAATCTGTACAACTTCCCAGCTTGTGCCGACAGTGATGCCTTCATTCTTAATCTGAGCCACAACGTCGTTTGCGATGGAATCTACGACAGACTGACTGACGTTGATATTGCCTGTGTTGATGGAAGCAATTTTCTTGTCGATTTCCGCCTTGTGAGCAGTAATTTCGCTGGAAAGATAGCTTTCGATTACAGATTTATTATCAGCAACAGCCTGGTCAATCATAGTTTCAACCTGCGGTGTAAGGATGCTGTCTATGTAGCTCTTGGTGATAAGCGGGTCGTTGCTGTCGCCGTATTCAGCCATAACAGACAGAGCACCTACGATGAAAAGCCCCACGATAAAAAGGCTTGTAAGCGTATATATCCCTTTTCTTTTCATATTTCCTCCTGACTGACCGACGTATTAAGCCCCATGCTGACAGCAAGCGCGCTGTCCACCTTATGCATGACGCCCTCGTCGAGCCGTCCCATTTTTTCTCTCAGTCGTTTTTTGTCAAGTGTTCTTATCTGCTCGAGAAGAACAACAGAATGTTTGGAAAGTCCGAAGCTTTGCGCTTCAAGTTCAATATGCGTCGGAAGACGGGCCTTGCCAAGCTGACTTGTTATAGCGGCGGCAATGACTGTCGGGCTGTATCTGTTGCCCACGTCATTCTGCACTATAAGCACGGGACGCATTCCCCCCTGCTCACTTCCGACAACAGGGCTGAGGTCAGCATAATATATCTCGCCCCTGCGTACGTTACCGATATTATCCACAGATTATCACGCTCCAAAGGTTGATTATGCCTTTAGTTTTCCACGTCTGAAGGGGATTTAATCACAGAAAATAATTTTCTGTATGGTATATCTTATGCAGAAAATGGAGATGCGTGAAGTGAATGGACGTCGATATGATACAAATCTCGTTGCTTTGCAACATATCGAGTCTGAAAGACATATCGAAAATCTTGTAAAGATTTATATCGACATTTTCAGGTTATACCTGAAAATATTATACCACAACAATCCCTTTATTGCAATGTAATATTGAGTATCCTGTCGCCCAGATAGAAAATTTCGCAGGACAGAATGGCGAAGTCCTCCTTGGAGAGCGTTGCGATTTTTGTGTAGTCGCCCGATTCAAAGGTGATTTCAAGCACCTCGGTTTCGGTTATCAGCGATGGCATTCTTGTGCGGATGTCGCTGACAAGCCGATGGATTGCCGAAACGGGGGAGGCTTCCTCACTGTCAGGCAGGTATGTCGTCAGCGTGATATCCTCAAACTCAAGGTAGTCGCCCGTCGAGTCGGTGATGGCAGTGATACCTGCGATTTCCTCGGGGGAGAGAATGGTAAGCCTGCCGTTTCCGTCCTTGTATTCATATTGACAGACGTATTCGAAGACACCGCCGAAGTCGGTTTCGTATTTATAGACGCCCGAATACTGAGTCATATTCAGGTAATGCTGACGGATATCCTCAAAGCTGGTTTCGGCCTTGCATCCGCAAAGCAGCAGAATGAATAAAAACACAATGAATTTTTTGTTCATATTGACCTCTTGACTATAAAATTTTATAAAATTCTATGCAAAAAGTAGCAAAAATATATTCCATTTCTTGAATTTTTGTTGTATAATTATAAATGCAGGCGCAGTTGAATGTGTTGTGCAGGGGACGTTCATGAACGTCCCGCAGACAAATCGTGATTTGTCCGTACACGCGTTTTCCGTCTGATATCATTAAATAATAAATTATAAAAAATATAAGAGGTGTATTATGTTAAAGTTTGCAGAATTCCCTTACGTTCGTCCTGACGTTGACGCTATCGTTGCTAAGCTCGGCGGTCTTACTTCCGACCTCAAGGCAGCAGACACAGCTGAAAAGGCTATCGAAGCTATCAAGGGCTACCGTGACGTTCTCATCGACTTCATGAGCATGAGAAGCATCGCTACAACACGTTACAACATCAACACACGTGACCCTTACTATCTCGAAGAAAACAAGTTCTTCAACAAGTTCGGTCCTATTGTTGACAAGGCTATGGTTGAATTCGGCTCCGCTGTTCTCGCTTGCGATTTCATCCCTGAAATCAAGGCAGAATTCGGCGACATCTTCATCACAAACATTCAGTTCAAGGCAAAGAGCATGACTGCTGACGTTATCGAACTCATGCAGGAAGAAAACGCTCTCAACGCTAAGTATCAGGAATTCAACGCAACAGCTCAGATTCCATTCGACGGCAAGATTCTCACAGTTCCTGATATCAACGTTCTCATGGCTTCTGACGACAGAGAAACACGTAAGGCTGCTTACCAGGCTCTCTCCGACTTCTACGTAAAGAACGGCGAATTCTATGACAGCGTTTACGATGCACTCGTAAAGAACCGTACAGAACAGGCTAAGAGAATGGGCCTCAAGAACTATACAGAGCTCGGCTACATCCGCAGAAACCGTAACTGCTTCACACCAGCAGACGTAGACGTATTCCGCAAGCAGATTGCTGAAGATATCGTTCCTGCTATCATGAAGGCAAAGCAGATGCATCTTGAAAGAATCGGTCAGCCAGCAGGCAAGATCAAGATTTATGATAACGACTTCTACTTTGCAGACGGCAACCCTAAGACATTCGAAAGCGCAGACGATATGATGGCTGCTGCTGTTGAAGTATTCAGAGAACTCTCCCCTGAAACAAGAGAATACATCAACCTCATGGAAGAAGGCAAGTACTACGATGCTCCTTCCCGTGAAGGCAAGAAGGTTGGCGCATACTGCACAGGTATCCCAACTCACAAGGCTCCATTCGTATTCCTCAACTATGCAGGCTCTGCTGCTGAAGTTACAACAACATTCCACGAATTCGGCCACGGCTTCAACGTATTCTTCGGCAGAGAAAATCCTAACACAGTTCTCAACAACTCCACACTCGACATCGCAGAAATTCATTCCATGACAATGGAATTCATGACAGAAGGTGGTCTCCACAAGTTCTTCAAGAACGAAGCTGACGTTGCAAAGCAGAAGCTTTCCCACCTTGAACACTGCCTCACATTCCTCGCATACGGCACAATGGTTGACCACTTCCAGCACATCGTTTACGATAATCCTGAACTCACACCAGCTCAGCGTAACGAAGAATGGCGTAAGCTCGAAAACATCTACCGTCCATTCATGGACTTCGATAACATCGAATACTATGAAACAGGCCGCACATGGCAGCGCCAGCAGCACCTCTTCTCCGCTCCATTCTACTACATCGACTACGTTCTCGCTCAGACAATCGCATTCCAGTTCTGGGCAATCGGCACAGAAGACTTTGAAAAGTCCTTCCAGATGTACGTTGACCTCACAAAGAAGGGCGGCAGATACACATTCGTTGACCTCGTTCGTCAGACAGGTCTCCGTGTACCATTCGAAGAAGGCTCCCTCAAGTTCATCGCTGAAAAGGTTATGGCAGAACTCAATAAGTAATCTTATATGGTATAAAAGGGCTATCCGCAAGGATAGTCCTTTTTGTGTGTAGAATTGTAGTGTGACAAGTCACATTAAATAGCGCGGACGGCTGATAGCCGCCCCTACGTTATCATTCTGAGTCGCAGATGAAGAATCTCACGCGGCTTATGCAATTTGCGGGCGGGCATGGAAACCCGCCCCTACGGTTATACTCTTGTG
>JAFYNW010000326.1 GCA_017547995.1 Clostridia bacterium
CATATTGAATGAGTGAGCATAAAAGTTTTCAGCCGCATTTTCGATGAAATCCTTGTTGAAATCTTCAGCACGGTTAAGCCAAAGAGAATTGTTGATTCTCGACTTGATGATATCGTTGTCGCGATAAAGTCGGTTGTAAAGATAACGGCTTTGTGTAGATAAGGTCTCGCTATCACTTACGCCGAGCAAATTGAGCATTTCAGATTGGGTTTCGCCATTCGCACCCGTTGCCGCAAGGGCAAGAGCATAATACATTGAAACAGGAGAATAGGTTGTGTTATCATCAGAATCACTGAGCAATGCTGACGCAGTTTTATAGGAGAAATTATTCACAGCCTCAAAAAAGCTCTCCTCGACAGGATTATCCTTGTACAATTTCACTCGGGAATCCAAATCATTAAAAGCAAATGCCTTCGGGAAAACAACGTCCATCAGTGCATCTTCAAACTTCAATGCATTATTGTTGCTGAAAAGCATAACGCCGATAACAACGGCAAGACAAGCGGCGAGTGGGATGAGTAAACGGGCATACAGCCTTTTCTTTTTCGGAATCACGCGCGCTTCGTCAATCAGCTTGTCATCAATATCAGTTATTGCATCGAAAAGCTTTTTCTCTTTCATATTGAAATGCCCTCCTTTTCCAGACGTATTTTCAATTTCTTACGCATACGGAATAGTCTGCCTGATACAGCACTTCGCGTCTGACTCAATGCAATGGACAAATCATCCACAGAATCGCCATACCAATATCGTCGCACGAAAAGTATACGGTCATTTTTCGGCAGTGAATAAAGCCATTCTGATATAATACGGCTTAACTCATTCGTTTCTATCACGTTTTCCACAGATTCACTGTGTGGAATACATTCACCAAGCTCGGAAAGCAAAATATCAGCCGAATTATTCCGCTTTTGCCTGTGTTTCCTGTGCCATAGATTGATGGAAATGTTTCTCGTGATTCTGCCAAGATAAGCAAAAAGCGAAAAAGGCTTTTGTGGTGGAATGGTATTCCATGCATTCATGTAAGTATCGCTGACGCATTCTTCAGAATCCTCGCGATTTGCAAGAATGTTATAAGCAATTTTACTGAGAGACGTGCCGTACTTACTACGGCTTTCATCAATAGCCTGCTCATCACGCGCCCAGAATAAATCAACGATTTTATTATCTTCCATAAACAGCCTCCTTTCGTGTGTTCTTATCTATATAGACAATATTTTTCGAAAAACGTTCGTGCAAATTAAAGAAAAAGCCATAGAATTTTCTTCTATGGCTTTATGTATATTACTGATTTGCCTTCTTCTTGCTTGCAAGACGGAGACGTTCTGTGTTGCTGAGAATCTGCTTGCGGAGGCGGAGGCTCTTTGGTGTAACTTCGAGAAGTTCGTCCGGAGCCATAAATTCGATGCACTGTTCAAGGCTCATCTTCTTTGGTGGAATGAGTCTGAGAGCGTCATCAGAACCACTTGCACGCATATTTGTAAGCTGCTTTTTGCGGCATACGTTTACAGACATATCGTCGCCCTTTGGATTCTGACCGATAATCATACCTTCGTAAACTTCGATACCTGGATCGATGAAGAGCATACCACGTTCCTGAGCGCCGTAAAGACCATAGCCTGTAGCAACGCCTGGTTCGAAAGCAACGAGAGAGCCTGTGCTTCTTGTTGGGATTTCGCCCTTGAATTCCTGATATTCGTAGAAGATTGTGTTGAGAATACCTTCACCCTTTGTATCTGTGAGGAATTCATTCTTGTAGCCGAAAAGACCACGGGAAGGGATGAGGAATTCGATTCTCATACGGCTGCCGTGAGGAGCCATGTGAGTCATGATAGCCTTTCTTTCACCAAGCTTACCCATTACTGCACCGACGTATTCTTCAGGAACGTCGATGAAGAGGCGTTCGATTGGTTCCATCTTCTTGCCGTCCTTTTCCTTGTAAAGAACGCGTGGTGGGGAAACGGAGAATTCAAAGCCTTCACGACGCATTGTTTCGATGAGGATGGAAAGATGCATTTCACCACGGCCGAGAACACGGAAAGCGTCTGTGCTGTCTGTTTCAAATACCTTGAGAGAAAGGTCCTTGAGAAGTTCTTTGAAAAGACGGCTTCTGATCTGACGGGATGTAACGAACTTACCTTCGCGGCCTGCGAGTGGGCTGTCGTTTACAGAGAAAGTCATTTCAACAGTTGGCTCGGAAATCTTTACGAATGGCAATGGTTCAACAGCATTTACAGAGCAGAGTGTGTCACCGATGAAGATTTCTTCAATACCGGAGAAGCAAACGATGTCGCCTGCGTAAGCCTTTTCAACAGGAATACGCTTAAGGCCTTCGATAGAGAAGAGGGAAACGATTTTGCTCTTATAGTTTACGGATTCATCATTGTAGTTGGATACGAAAACTTCCTGACCTACGGAAATAGTACCGCGTTCGATTCTGCCGATACCGATACGGCCTACGTAGTCGTTATAGTCAACGGAGGAAACGAGAAGCTGAAGCTCGCCTTCGGAATCACATTCAGGAGCAGGGATGTGCTCGAGAATTGTTTCGAACATTGGAATAAGGTCTGTGCCTGCAACGTTGATATCTCTGGATGCTGTGCCATCACGGCCGGAGCAGTAGAGAATAGGGCTGTCGAGCTGTTCGTCTGTTGCATCGAGGTCCATGAGGAGCTCGAGAGCTTCGTCTGTAACTTCAGCAAGACGAGCGTCAGGACGGTCAATCTTGTTTACAACGATGATAACGTTGTGGCCGAGTTCAAGAGCCTTCTGAAGAACAAAGCGAGTCTGAGGCATTGTGCCTTCGAAAGAGTCAACAAGAAGAAGAACGCCGTTAACCATCTTGAGGATACGTTCAACTTCACCCGCAAAGTCAGCATGGCCCGGTGTATCGACGATGTTGATCTTTGTGTCCTTATACATGATGGATGTATTTTTAGCGAGGATAGTAATGCCCTTTTCTTTTTCGAGGTCACCATTATCCATTACGCGTTCAGGGGATGCCTGATTATCACGGAAAACGCCACCCTGACGAAGCATCTGGTCAACGAGTGTTGTCTTACCGTGGTCAACGTGGGCAATAATTGCCACGTTACGGATATTTTTTGCTTCCATATTTATATATCTCCTTTTTGAGGAATAAGAGTCTTCTTTAACTTATATATTTTATCACAGATCTTTTGTATTTTCAATCATAATTTATTAAAATTTTCAATTTAATCGCAGTCGGCTATTGACAGAACAAAATAAAATATGAAGTTGAATCAGAAAATCGACAAAATCCGTTTGACAAAGCAGGTTTTTTGTGATTTAATAGATATGTTATCAATGCTTGTGTAGCACAGTCGGTAGTGCAGCTCATTCGTAATGAGCAGGTCGTCCGTTCGAGCCGGATCACAAGCTCCACAAAAGCTCTTCCGCAAAGGAGGAGCTTTTGTTGTATATGGATATATACAGATTGACAATGATTATAATAAGTGATACTATTTAATTAAAGAAACTATATAAAAAGGGGGATATAAAAATGAAAAAAGGCGCGATGTACGTACTTATGTGCTACGTTTTGTGGGGTGTCCTTCCGATTTTCTGGAAGCAGCTCAGTGGCATAGATTCATTCTATATTCTTTCGCTGAGAATCGTATGGTCGCTCATATTCTGTGGGCTTATTCTTGCATCAAAAGGTGAGCTGCATAAAATAAAAGAGGCACTTACCGACAAAAAGGAAAGAAATATGCTTCTCGTAAGCAGCATAATGGTTACAATCAACTGGGGTGTGTACATTTTTGCTGTTATGAGCGGCAAAGTAGTCGAATCATCCATTGCATACTTTATCAATCCTATTTTTGCAGTTGTGCTCGGCTTCCTCCTCTATAAAGAAAAGCTTACGAAGCTCCAGTGGCTTTCGGTGACAATCGCGTTTATCGGTGTTATGATTCCGATTGTTATATACGGAACAATCCCTTATTTTGCTCTCGCGATTGCAATTTCATTTGCCTTCTATGGTGCAGCTAAAAAGCGTGTCAAGGCAGACAGCGTAACGTCGGTGTTTATGGAAACTCTCTATATGGCACCGATTGCTCTTGCATTTATTCTCTTCAGAGAATTCACAGGCACAGGATATCTGACAAACGTAAGTACGTATCAGCTTGTGCTTTTCCCTATAGCAGGTGTTGTAACGTCAGTCCCATTGCTCTTGTTTGCAAAGGGGATGAAGAATACGTCTCTCACACTCTCGGGCATTCTTATGTATATAAATCCAACTCTGCAGATGCTTGTCGGCGTACTGCTTTACGGAGAAAAATTCACAAATACAAACCTTGTGATGTTTGCATTCGTCCTCGTGGCTGTAATTATTTTCGTAGCGAATAATATTATCGAAGCAAAAAAGAAAAACAGATATCACTACCCTTTATAAATCCTTATGTAGAAGCAACAGACAAGTTGTTTTGCTTTACATCAACAAAAGCATTTTTCTGTGGTTATACATATAATTACAGAAAGAAAGTAAAGCTGAAATGCTTTACATATATCTTGCTTTTGGAAGCTCTTCACTCAGATAAATAACGCAAATAAACGGCTCGGCAGCGGGCCGTTTTCTTTTGTAACAATACACGACCTGCGTGAATAGTATGCTAATGAAATACATTTTACGGAGGCAAATATGGGTATAACAAATTCCAATAAAACGGTCGATCGACAGGTAATCGGATGCAGTGATAGTGCCATTGTAACACTTGCGCTTTCTGCTGCACCCGATATTGTATCTGCTCCGGTCGATCTTGTTCTTGCACTCGATAACTCTGCAAGTATGACAGGTGAGGCTTTCACTATTCTGCAGGCATCGGCAAATCAGATTATCGATATCATCGACAGTGCAACAGGTGATATGGATGGTGTGATTGAAAACAGCAGGGTAGGTATCGTAAGCTTTGACAGTACGGCGACTATCGAAAGTCCGCTTGAAACAAATGCCATCCTGCTCAAGCAGATTGTAAATAATCTTACAACAGAGGCTGCTGGTACAACAAATCATTACGATGCCTTCTCAAAGGCAATTTCAATGTTCAGCACAACGTCTGAAAACGAGCAGATTATCATCATGATTACAGACGGTGTGGACTCTGAAGGTACGTCTGCCGATAATATTGCGCGATATGCCCGTGAAACGCTGGGTATCACAATCTATATGATTGGCATCGAGGGTACGGAAGGCATTGACGTTGCAAATCTCAACGAGTGGGCAACTGACCCTGATACGTCTCACGTAATCATTGCGCCAACTGAAGCAAGCATTGAAGCGATGCTGGGTGAACTTGGAGAAAATATTACAAAAGCCGGTGCAACGGACATCCAGATTCTTGATACGGTAAATGATGATTTTGAAATTACAGAGGTAATTCCGCCGATGGTGGGCACGGCAACACTTGTTTCGCCACAGAGCGTTGCGTGGGCAATCGACAGCCTTGGTACAGAAACTGACGAAGGGGCAACTTTACA
>JAFYNW010000327.1 GCA_017547995.1 Clostridia bacterium
AGCTTATCAACATTTCAATCATCGGCTATCTCGCTATCGCACTTTTTGCCGTACAGCTCGACAAAACCTGGGAGTTCTGGTTCCTCGCAGTATGCGTAGCGATTTTCCAGGGTGGTATTCAGGCTCTTTCAAGATCCTATTTCGCTAAAATCGTTCCAAAGGAAAACTCCAACGAGTTTTTCGGCATCTATGATATTTTCGGCAAGGGGGCAGCATTTACCGGCACGCTGATGGTAGGTCTTGTAACACAGATTACAGGCAACTCCACATACGGTGTTCTCGTGCTTCCTGTTCTTTTTATAGCAGGTTATTTCTCATTCAGAAATCATCTCAGAATCGTAAAGAGATAATATAACAAAAAGCCTGAGGGTAATCCTCAGGCTTTTACTTTTATAAGCTTTCAATTATGCGGTATACCTTTTCACTCCAGTTCCATATATCTTTCTGGTCGTTATCGATATAAATAACCTTGCTTTTGAGATTTTCAGGGATAATATTTTCAAAATCCCTTTTGAGATGCCCGGGAATAACAATACGATACACCCAGTCAGCGAGAATAAGCTCGTCGCGGATTTTCACAGGCAAAACACCATCAATTACCGCCTCGGGATGCTTTATAATTTTATCGTATCTGAAATAAAATCTGATGCCGGGAGTGAAATTTATGCTGAGGTCGTCTTCATTTGGAAAACGCTTCAGCTTGCGCTCCATAACAAGACGGTCGCCCGCCTGACAGTTGCCCCAGCTGAACATAATATAATCAAAATAATCGGCAGGGTCCTTTGCGGCGTTGCGGGATTCCTTCATCAATATTTCGGCAGAAAGTCCACGAGCTTTGACGGCTGAGAGAAGCTTGCCAGAGGCGAATATGCTTACGGCATTCTCTGGAGGTGTCGTATGACAGACGAAATCCGTAACGCAGCCCTTTCTGTATGGGCAGGCAGTGCACTCTGCGATAAGAACAGGGCGGGGAATAGATGCATATAAATCCTTGCTGGATATTGCATTCATAATTTTATTATACAAAGCGGAGTCAGCACATTCTATAGTACAGTCACGTCCGTTAGCTTTTTCGTATGCCATAAAATCGATGATGTTGCGGATTTCCCGATCGGTTATATCGGGATAATGGGAAAGCTTCTTGTAAAGTACACCATCCCAGACCTCTGTAAAGTCGAAGTTGCCTGGTTTGATAAGCATAATACACCTCTTATAAAGAAAGCGGCTGCTGAAAACAGAAGCCGCTTTGAATTGTTATTTGTATTCGTTGATACCTGAAACACCGTCGATAGGGAGGGACAATACCATACCTTTAGCCTTGCTGTTTACGCCGCACTGTTCGGAAATTGCCTGCATGATTTTCTTTCGGTCATCTTCTGCACTTACGATGAATACGATATCGCGTTCATCCTGAATGCTGAAGCCCCAGAAGTTGGAGGCTGCTTCATTATCGATATGACGTGTGTGAATAACAGTACCGCCTGCAGCGCCTGCAGAGCGTGCAGCCTGCATAACGTCTTCGCTATAGCCCTGATTTACAATAGCTGCAATCATAGAATACTTTACGTCTGACATTGGTGTATAGTTCCTTTCATTAGTGTCACTTTGGAGGTGGCAAAACATTTTGATTGCCATATTATTTGCGCCGGAAATCGGCATTGTAAAAGCAATACCGCTGTTTGGAGTGCCGAGAAGAAGAGCGTTATGCATCTTTCTCAGCATCATATCAGCAAATGGCTTAGGCATTATAGTGTACAGGATAATTTTGTCTGTACTGCCGAGACCCAGAATATCCATTATTTCGTTTGGTGCAGTACCGGAAGCATGGATTCTGTTGTGAGATGGAAGGCCACATTCGTGGAATACGCTTGTGGCGATATCAGCCTGCTTTTTGGTAGTAATCAGAACGAAAAATCTGAGTGGAGCATTGCTGGTTGGGTTATTTGGTTTTTCATTACAACACATAATATTAATCCTCCCAAATTTCGATGATTTCGTCGCTGTCGACAGGAATCTCGGAAACGGATGAAACGTTTTTCTTGGATTTTTTGAGCTTGAACTTGTATAACAAACCCATGAGCTGAATTGCAATAAGCGGTGTGAGTGCAACGAGAGCAACAACACCGAATGCATCTGTCATGATATTTCCGCCTAAACTTTCACATACACCGATGCAAAGCGGAAGGAGGAAGGTGGACGTCATCGGGCCACTGGCAACACCGCCGGAGTCGAATGCGATACCGACGAAAATAGGTGGTACAAGACGTGAAAGAACGAGTGCGAGGATATAGCCGGGAATGATAATATACTGGATAGGCATTCCTGTAAGGACTCTGAACATTGCCAGGCCGACGCTGACTGCAACGCCGATGGAAAGACAGCTGTTCATTGCGTATTCGGAAATCTTACCATTTGTTATAGTCTGAACCTGATGGTTGAGAATCTGGATAGCAGGCTCAGCCTTAACGATAAAGTAGCCGATGAGCATACCAATCGGAATGAGAAGCCATTTCTGTGACGTTGCCGCAAGGCTGTTGCCGAGAATTGTACCAACGGGAGCAAATCCGACGTTTACGCCGCAAAGGAAAAGAACGAGACCGATATAAGTATAACCGAAACCGATGGTAATCTTGATCTTCTGACGCTTGTTATATCTGTGAGTCAGAAGCTGGAAACCAAGGGACATAAGTACGATAGGAAGGATGGAGATAGAAACTTCGGTCAAAAAGTGTGGAATCTCCTTGGTGAACGTCATAAAGACGTCACGCATTGTAACAACAGAGAATAAAGCAGCGCTGGAATATGCAGCTTCCTGAGTGTTGTAGAAACAACCAAGAATAAGAACTGCAAGAATAGGACCGACACTGGAAAGAGAAACGAGACCAAAGCTGTCACTCGATGCATATTTGTCAAGTCGCATAGAGGAAATACCAACACCGAGAGCCATGATAAATGGAACGGTGATAGGGCCTGTTGTAACACCGCCGGAGTCGAATGCAACGGCAAGGAACTCCTTAGGAATGAAGAAGGAAAGGACAAGAAGCGCGGAATAGAGGATGATAAGCATCTTGGAGAGGTTGAAATTGAATGCGATACGCAAAACTGCAACCGAAAGGAAGATGCCGACACCGATAGCAACCGTCCATATAATAGTCGCGTTAGGGATAGCTGGAACCTGATTGGAAAGCACCTGAAGGTCAGGCTCTGCGATTGTGATAAGAACACCCATTATAAGAGCCACAATGGCGATTAAAGGGATTTTCTTTGCTTTGGCAAGATGAACACCAATACCTTCACCGATTGTACTCATAGCCGTGTCTGCACCAAGCTGGAACATACCCATGCCGAATATCAGCATTGCGGCGCCAACAATGAACATTGCCATTGTTCCGACTTCAATCGGAACGAGGAAAATACTGAGCAGTAAAACTATCATCGTGATAGGCAAAACTGCGTAAAATGATTCCATTATTTTTTCTTTTAATATTCGATACATGATACCCCAGAGTAAAAGTTTATTTGATACTAATTATATTGTTTTTTGCACCATTTGTCAAGAAAAGTGAAAGGCAAAGACGAAGTATATTCACTTGACAAACAATATGAAAGACATTAAAATAAAATTATAATAAATGTCCGGGAGGAATGAAAAATGAGAAAAAACTTCGGTCCAAAGCCTCTGTTGTATCCACAGCCTGTATTTATCGTTGCGGCATACGATGAAAATGGCAAAGCAAATGCAATGAATGCCGCGTGGGGTGGCGTAGCAGATTCCGACAAGATTATGATTTGCATCAGCCCTGGGCATAAAACAACAAAAAATATCTTCCTCAAGAATGAGTTTACAGTAAGTATGGGTACGGCAGACCAGGTTGTAGCATGTGACTACGTCGGTGTTGAATCGGGCAATAACGTGCCTGACAAGATGGAAAAGGCCGGCTTCCATACAACGAAGGCTGAGTTTGTAGATGCACCGCTTATCGATGAGCTTCCAATGGCGCTTGAATGTAAGCTTCTCAGCTACGATAACGAAGAGCATATCCTTATCGCCCAGGTTGTCAACGTCAATGCTGATGAAAGTGTCCTCAACGAAGAAGGCAAGGTTGATATTGCAAAGCTTCGTCCTATTGCATTCGATGCAATGAATTACGCCTACGTGACACTCGGTGAAAAGGTCGGCAATGCATTTTCTGACGGCAAAAAGCTTAAATAAGAAAAATAAGACCGCTGAAATATGCGGTCTTTACTTTTAGAGAACAAAACGAACAAATATTCGAAAACGCATTTGACTTTATATTTTGAAAGTGATATAATGAAATAAAGAGGTGATACATCATGGCTTTTGATTTCAAAAAGGAATATAAAGAGTTTTATATGCCGAAAAACAAACCGTCAATTATAGACGTGCCTGCAATGAATTATATCGCTGTGCGGGGCAAAGGCGACCCTAATGAAGAAGGTGGGGATTATAAAAAGGCTATCGAAATCCTTTATTCCATTGCATATACGATCAAAATGAGCAAGAAGGGCAGTCATCAGATGGATGGCTACTTTGACTTTGTCGTGCCTCCGCTTGAAGGTTTCTGGTGGCAGGACGGCATAGAAGGTGTTGATTATTCTGATAAATCATCTTTCAACTGGATTTCGGTCATCCGTATGCCTGTCTTTGTCACAAAGGAAGAGTTTGACTGGGCTGTGCAGGAAGCCGAAAAGAAAAAGAAAGTCGACTGCTCAAAGACTGAGTTTATTACAATTACAGAAGGTGAATGTGTCCACATGATGCATATAGGTCCGTTTGACGATGAGCCTGC
>JAFYNW010000037.1 GCA_017547995.1 Clostridia bacterium
AAATGAGAAAACCCGCGTACAGAAACGAGCTTGCTCCAATCATCAGTACCTCTGCCGATTTTGATGAGCTGATTTGTATCGCCATAGATATTGAAGATGACACCGCCGTTTACTGTATTCATAAGCTTGAATTCGCAAGGCGAGATATCCTGGCCTTCGTCGATAGCAAGGAGAGCATCGCTTGTTCTTATCTTACCATACATTAAATAGAAGAACAAAAGCTTTGCGTAAATATAGAAACGGTAGTGTTCGATATTCTTGATTTCAGCAATGATTCCCGACCACTTTTCCGTAGCCTGTGCAAAGCTTTCTTCGAAAATCTTCTCAACGTCAAAGGAAAGGAGTCTGTCGCGGGAGCGGACGAGGGAATTGTACTCTTCTTCGGAAATAGTCTTGCTTCTGATTTCCTCGATTTCCTTTTCAACGTCGCCTACACCCTTTGTATGGTCGATGATTCTCTGCTTTGCAGCGGCAATATCATCGTTGTAGGCTGTAATATTTCTGTAAGAGCCTGCGATAGCATCGTGTGGAATACCAAGAAGATGGAGATGCCACTCAAGGTTAGGTGTTTTATAATTGATGCGTGAGGCATTTTTGATTGTATTAGGCTCGCCTATTTCAAGATTTTTTTCGATGATGGTCTTAGCCTTGCTGATGATGAGACGGTGCATCGTATCACGCTCGCGCTCATATCGTGCAATATGTCCGTGGTCACGGGAAATCTTTTCGAGAAGTCCGTTTTTACGCTCTTCTCTCTGTGCAATCATATCGCGTGCTGAGCTTTCACCGCTCATGATAGCGGAAATCGTCTGGAGATAGACGTCGATTTTCTTATAGGTGTTGTCGTCAAAGACGATATTTTTATTGAAGCCGAACTTTTCGTTGATTTTATCAACCTTGGAATAAGATACCTCTTCCTCGAACTTATCCCATACGTCCTTATATGCCTGATTGAGAGCATTTTCAAACTCATCAGAGTAAACGTAGGACAGAAAATCCTGCGGGATATCCTTTTCGCTGATGATTTTCTCAGCATTTTTGAGAATCTTCGCACGGATAAGCTTCTTTTCCTTGTTTTTCTGATTGAGAGGCATTACCTTACGTGAAATCACGTGTTCCTCGTATTCACTCAGGAGGTAGCTGTAATATTTTTCAACTGTGATTCGCTCGATTTTGCTCAGCTCAAGACGCTCGGAAAGAGCGTTGATGTGCATATTGAACATTTCGTTCGGCGTGATAATCTTGACGCGCTCCCAGTTGAGCTTAGGATTATTGAACTTGAGATAGGACAATCTGTGGAGAAGTACCATCGTTTTACCCGAGCCGGCGCATCCCTGGACGATGATATCGTTTTCAAACGGAAGACGGTTGATGTTATTCTGTTCTTCCTGCATGGAAACGATGATAGGCGTAAGCTCACGGTGCTGACGCTTTTCATTGAGGATTTTGATAAGGAACGGCTCTGTCACGATGTCCGCACCCATTACGTCTGCCCCTGCACCTTCCGTGCCTGTGCCGTATGAGCTGCTCTGGTATTCATTCTCATAAGCAACAAGCTCCGCATCCTTGATGAAGAGCGCTCTTCTCAGAAGAAGACGATAGTCAAAGTCGTTGTGTGTAAACTCCAGCTCGTTCTTCATATAGAAGCGCTGACCGACAGGTGTACGCCAGTCGTACACAAGGAACTTGTTATCGAGATAAATTGATCTTTCACCTATATAAGCGATAAGCCCTTCGCTTTCATCGCCCTTCACAGCAAAATCCATTCGGCCTGTGTAAGGTGAATTATATAAATTGGCAAATTCTGCACGCTCTCTGCGGTTTTCATTGGCATCGGCAATTCTCGTTACGTCGCCAAAGAGCATTTCGCCAAAGGCATTTGTTGCATAAGTAGGATTTTTATCGAGAAAAAGAATATGGTCTTCTATTTCTTCCTTGACTTTGGTAAGGTATTTTTCCTCTTCCTCGAAAACTTTGTCTTTTGTAATATAAATCACCCCTTTGTATTTTAATCGGTTTATGTTATAATAATAGTATAAAGCGTAAGGAGGTAAGCATGGAATCTGTCAAAACGAAAGTTAAATATTATCTGCGTAAGCTGACAGAGCATCCGATAATCTGTTTTATCGTGGCTATCGCAATCTATATATTCCAGTACAGCCTTCTGGACGTCATTCCATTCAGGCTTTTAAGCACTGTAATCTCCGTATGCCTGCAGTTTTCCACGCTTGCTTTGTGCAGCAAAGCCGTTGTCTTTGCCGCCGATGCCTGCTCGCTCAGAACGATGGTCGTGCTTTTTATGATATACTTCATTCTTGTTGTCATCGTTCTTATTTCAATAGCAGGGCTTATCGTTATGCGTTTATTAGGCGCTTAAATTAAATAAAGACACAACAATCAGGGCGGGGTCTCCGCCCTGATATTTTTATGCGGTTTTATTATTTCATAGAAGCCTTGATGACTCTGAGTGCGTTTTCGTGATTGATCATATCAATTTCACGAGGTGTGAAGTGCTTGGAAAGAGCTTCTTCAAGTTTTGGCATGCCTGCATAGTCAACCCATTCAAGTGTTGGAGCGATACCGTCAAAGTCAGAGCCCCATGCAACAGCTTCCATACCAGCCTTATCCTTGATGTGAAGCATGTGCTTTACAACGTCGTCAATTGTGGAGAAATTGCTGCCGTCACGAAGGAATGAGCTGGAGAAGTTTACGCCGACAACAGAGCCTGTTTCGCCAACGAGCTTGAGCTGTTCGTCCCAGAGATTTCTCTTATGGGACGCAATGTTTCTTGCGCAGGAGTGAGAAGCTACGAATGGCTTCTTGGAATACTTTGCAACGTCATAGAAGCCGCCTTCGTTAAGGTGGGAAACGTCGATGAGCATACCGAGCTCATTCATATAAGCAAGAGCTTCGATACCGAATTCCTTAAGGCCCTTCTTCATGATTGTATCATCGTCGGAGTTAGGATAGCCGAAGCAGTTTTCAAAGTTCCATGTGAGAGTGATAAGACGGACACCCTTGTCGTAGAATTCCTTGATTCGTTCCATCTTGCCCTGAACAGGGTCACCTTCTTCGATTGTAAGGATAGAGGACATCTTGCCCATTTCCTTATTCTTCATAATGTCTTCATAGTTGAAGGCAGGAAGGATGAATTCCTTGTTCTTTTCCATTTCGGAAAGATATACTTCGTATGCCTTGTTGAAATACTTATAAGAGCTGTCTTCACCGTAGATTTCCTTCATTTTCATCATTGGAATGAAAATAGCAAAGAACTGAGCGAGCGCGCCGCCCTTCTGCATCTTGGCAATATCAATATGACCATCGTTTTCACGAAGGCTGATTTTGCCGTCAGAGAGAGCCATTCTCATAATAGTGTCGCAATGCATATCTACAATTTTCATAAAAGTACCTCCGCTTTATTTAATTTTTTTACTTTAGCTATATTATATCATTAAATTTTACAAAATAAAAGAAAAATTTGAAAAAAAGACTTGTTTATTTTCTATTTAAGTGATAGAATAAACATGTCAATATTATGTTAAGTATACGAAGCGTATCTGTTTCGTTTTTATTTCATGTTTTGACATATTAAAATTGATCACAATATATTTATTGGAGGAGATTATAATGCATAAGAAACTCTTTATCCCAGGTCCAATCGATTGCCGTCCAGAAGTTTTGGAAAAGCTTTCCGCTCCAATGATCGGCCACCGTACAAAGGAATGCACAGAAATCGGCCAGAGAATTCAGGCTAACATGCAGAAGATGTGGAAGACAAAGAACGTTGTTGTTATCTCTACAACATCCGGTTCCGGTCTCATGGAAGCTGCTATCAAGTGCTGCACAGCTAAGCGCGCAGCTTGCTTCTCTGTTGGTTCTTTCGGTGACAGATGGCACAAGATGGCTACAACAAACGGCGTTGAAGCTGACATCTTCCGTTCCGAAGAAGGTAAGTGCACAACTCCAGAAATGGTAGAAGAAGCTCTTGCTACAGGCAAGTACGACCTCATCACAGTTACACACAACGAAACATCTTCCGGTGTTATGAACCCAGTTGGCGAAATCGCTAAGGTTGTTGCTAAGTACCCAGAAGTTGTATTCTGCGTTGACTCCGTTTCTTCCGCAGGCGGCGCTGATATCCCAGTTGACGAATGGGGCATCGACATCTGCATCACATCCACACAGAAGTGCCTTGGTGTTCCTCCAGGACTCTCCCTTGCTTCTGTTTCCGAAAAGGCTTACAACAGAGCTAAGACAGTTCCTAACCGTGGTCTCTACCTCGACATCGTTTCTATCTACGACATGATGGCTGAAAAGGCTCAGTACCCATCCACACCAGCTCTCTCCCTTATGTACGCTCTTGACTGGCAGCTCGATCAGATCGTAAACGTTGAAGGTATCGAAAACCGTTACGCTCGTCACATCGAAATGGCTCAGTACATCCGCGCTTGGGCTAAGAAGCACTTCGACCTCGTAGCAGACGAAGCTCACCTCTCCAACACACTCACAGTTATCAAGAAGCCAGAAAACGTAAACATTTCTGACCTCAACAAGAAGCTCGCTGAACTCGGCCTCACAATCGCTCCAGGTTACGGCAAGCTTAAGGAATCTTCCTTCCGTATCTCCCACATGGGCGACTACACAATGGAAGACATGAAGCTCGTTACATCCGCTATCGAAAAGGTTCTCGGCTTGTAATTTGCTGATTTAACTTATTTTCTATAAAGGCGTACAGCGTACGCCTTTATAGTTATATTTATCAAAAACACAACCGGGGTTCTTCCCCGCTACTATTTATATTCTAAAGGAGAATATCATCATGATTAAGATTCTTGCTTCCGACGGTATGGAACAGGCAGCTGTTGCCCTCCTTCGCGAAAAGGGTTATGAAGTAGAAGAAAAGTTCTACGCACCAGAAGAACTCGGCGCAAAGCTCGCTGAAGTTGATGTACTCGTTGTACGTTCCGCAACTAAGGTTCGTAAGCCAATCATCGACGAAGCTAAGAAGGCTGGTAAGCTTCAGCTCGTTATCCGTGGCGGCGTAGGCGTTGACAATATCGACGTTGCTTATGCTGAAGAAAACGGCATCAAGGTTCGCAATACACCAAAGGCATCCAGCGACTCCGTTGCTGAACTCGCTCTCGGTCATATGTTCGCACTCGCTCGTTACATCGCTATCTCCAACGTTACAATGAAGAACGGCGAATGGAACAAGAAGAAGTACGAAGGTATCGAACTCGCTGGCAAGACACTCGGTCTCATCGGTATGGGCCGTATTTCCCAGTCCATTGCTAGAAAGGCTTCTGCTCTCGGCATGAACGTTATCTACACAGATATCTTTGAAATCAAGGGTCTCCCAGAATCCTACAAGTGCATGACACGTGACGAAGTTCTCGCAAACGCTGACTTCGTTTCCCTCCACATCCCAGCAGCTAAGGACGGCAAGCCAGTTATCGGCGCAGCTGAACTCGCTCTCATGAAGCCAACAGCTTACATCATCAACACAGCTCGTGGCGGTCTCGTTGACGAAGACGCTCTCGTAGAAGCACTCGACAACAACAAGCTCGCAGGCGCAGCTCTCGACGTATTTGCTGAAGAACCAACAAAGAACGAAAAGGTTCTTTCCCACGCTAAGATTTCCCTCACACCACACATCGGCGGCTCCACAAAGGAAGCTCAGGCTCGTATCGGTATGGAAATCGTAGACATCATCGAAGAACACTTCAAGAAGTAATTTTTCTTCAATAAAATTAAATAATAGGGACGGATGACATATCCGCCCCTATTACCAAAGTCAAATAATATAAAGGAGAAACTAACTAATATGGCAGTTGTAAGACCATTTAAGGCTATTCGTCCTACACCAGAACTTTCCGATAAGGTTGCTGCGCTTCCTTACGACGTTATGAACTCTGACGAAGCTCGTGAGATGGTTAAGGGTAACCCTTATTCCTTCCTCCACATCGACAAGGCTGAAATCGACCTCGATCCATCCATCGATCACTATGACCAGCGCGTTTACGAAAAGGCAGCTACAACTCTTACAGAAATGATCAACAACGGCACATTCATCCAGGATGAAAAGGCTTGCTACTACGTTTACAAGCAGGTTATGGATGGCCGTGCACAGATCGGTATCGTAGGTTGTGCTTCCATCGATGACTATATCAACAACATCATCAAGAAGCACGAACTTACACGTGCTGACAAGGAAACAGACCGTGTTAACCATGTTGACTTCCTCGACGCTAACACAGGCCCTATCTTCCTCACATACAAGGCTCGTAAGGGTATCAATGATATCGTTAACAAGACAATGGAAGGTGCTCCAGTTTACGACTTCGTAACAGAAGACGGCATTGGCAACACAGTATGGGTAATCTCCGACGAAGCAGACGTAGCAGCTATTTCTCAGGAATTTGCTGACACAAACTACCTCTACATCGCTGACGGTCACCACAGAAGTGCTTCCGCTGTTCGCGTTGGCAGAAAGCGCCGCGTTCAGAACCCAGAATACACAGGTAACGAAGAATTCAACTTCTTCCTCTCCGTATTCTTCCCAGATGAACAGCTCTACATCATGGACTACAACCGTGTAGTTGTTGACCTCAACGGTCTCACAGATGCAGAATACTTTGCAGCTGTTGAAAACAAGTTCACAGTTGAAGAATACAACGGCGAAGGCCAGTACCGTCCAGTTGACAAGCACACATTCGGTATGTTCATCAACAACAAGTGGTACATCCTCACAGCTAAGGAAGGCACATTCGATGCTAACGACCCAGTTGAACGCCTCGACGTTTCCATCCTTCAGAAGAACCTCCTCAACCCAATCCTCGGCATTGGCGATCCACGTACAGATAACCGCATCGACTTCGTTGGTGGTATCCGTGGTCTCGCAGAACTCGAACGCCGCGTAAACGAAGGCATGAAGGTTGCTTTCTCCATGTTCCCAACAACAATCGATGATCTTATCGACATCGCTGATGCAGGCCAGATTATGCCTCCAAAGTCCACATGGTTCGAACCAAAGCTCCTTTCCGGTCTCTTCATCCACAAGCTTAAGTAATTTAATTTTAATTACAATATATAAAAGTCACTCATTCGGGTGGCTTTTATTTTTGCATAAAAAAGACCACCCCTGACGGATGGTCTTATATTTTTAGAACCAGTATTCACTGTCTGGAGCAGATGGGTCGTAATCGAACTCCATAATGCCGCCGCGTTCCATAGTTTCAAAATGCGTAAGAGTCTTGAGGCTCATTTCATGTCCTACAATGATGATTGTATCAAGGTGAGCATATTTATCGAGCACTGCTCTCATTCTGCGACGCATAGGCTTTTCTTCTTCCCATGTGAGTCCCTCCCCTGCCGGATGGACACCCTTGTTTTCCTTGAATTGCTTTGATGCACCTGCTGTGCTCTTCAATTCAGCAGTTGTGTCAGGAAGCCATTCATGCATCCCGACTTCAACTTCAACGTCAATACCCGTATGCTGAGAAATAATCTGCGCCGTCTGCAAGGCTCTTGTATAAGGAGATGAGATGATTATCTGTGCGTTTTTAAGACGGGAATCCTGAGCTGTTTCTTTAGCTTTGTCGATACCCTGCTGAGCTAATGGAGCAAAGTTTAATCCTACACCCCAGAAGCCGAGCGCTTCAGCCTTTGTGTAATCAGGCTCAGCGTGTCTTACAATATAAACCTTCATAATTCTTCTCCTATCTTGCGTCTTTTGAAAAAATCAGCAAACCTCTGCCCTTTTC
>JAFYNW010000328.1 GCA_017547995.1 Clostridia bacterium
AATTGCTCTCCTTGGTTTGTGCTTTATCCGAAAGACAAATATTATATCGACACTCGGGCTGTCTGTATTTATATCTACGCTTATCTTCGGCTACACATTTCAGACCGAATATATTCCTGCAAAAGATATTTATGCTCAAAAGATGCATGTCTATATGAATATTGACCGTATTGCATCGAGCACTGACGATTATATATCTGTGATAGGGAATATAGAACTCGACGGACGAAAGCACAAATCCATAATCTACATCGAAGACACATCCAGAAATTATCAGATAGGCGATAATATTGAAGCTAATGTAAATCTTTATTATTCCAACAGTGACTATAATCTCGGTCAGCGTATTTTCATCAAAGGCTATACCGATTACGCTTACCGACGCCACAGAGAGCTTTCTCTGACGGACAAGCTGATACACAGCATCGATGAATATTGTGCGATGTATCCTGATGATATAGGCAGTATTATCAAAGCCTTTATCACGGGTGACAAATATAATATGGATGAAAACATCCGTAATGATTTTTCCATCAGCGGTACTGCACATATTATTGCAGTTTCCGGCTTACATATGTCTGTCTTGTTAGGTTTCTGTATAAAGCTTATGGGCCGCAGGGCAGGGAGTCTGGTTGGTGTTCCGCTCATTTTCGCCTATGCATTTATCAGCGGCTTTTCACCATCTGCATTCCGTGCGGTTATTATGAGCACAATGATGGTGCTGGCTTTCTTTTTGAAAAGAGATTACAATATTTACATATCATATTTCGTTTCGATGTATATAATTTTATGTTGTAATCCATTTTCAATCTATAATATCAGTTTCTTGCTTTCATTTGCATCAGTTGCAGGTATTATAATTGTTTATCCTGCTATAAATTCAAGGATAAACAGCATACTGAAGAAGAGAAATATCATAAATATGCTGTTCAGGTTCATTGCAGTATCAGCCGCAATATCATTTTCAGCATCGGTATTCTCAAATCTTGTATCAGCACGTTATTTCACAAGATTGTCGCTTATCTCCATGTTAAGCAATATCTTTATAGTTGTCCCGTCATCAATTCTTCTTATTTCGGGCATATTCAATTATTTTATATGGAGCATCTCTGTTCAGGCGGCAACATTCATAGCAGAATATATCGTCAGTCCGCTTGCCCAGCTGATTCTTTATCTTAACAAAGTATTTTCATATATTCCGTTCGCATCTGTCAGAACTGCGGCAGAATATCTTTATCCAACCCTTGTTTGTCTTGCGATTCTTTCTGTTATATTTATCATTGTCAGAAAGAAATTGTGGATATTTGCCGCTGCCGGCATTTTTACAGTAACTATTTTCTGCTATGACAATTATCTTTTCGAGCAAAACCATTGCTTTATAAGTATTGACTACGTCAATTATCAGCCTATGGCGTTTATTTCATCGAAGGATGAGACTTATATTATTGGCGGTGGCAACGGAAATAGCAGCAACACACTTAAATATATCGACAGAAAGTTATTTGAATATAACACTTCGCCGGAGGCACTGTTCATTTCAAAAATGAATAAAGCCAATATAACAGGGGCTATAAAAGTTAAAGAAAAATATCCTGAATGCCGTATCTATGGTTCTGACTATACTCGAAAGGAATATCCTTTGCAGTACATAAGATACAAAAATAACGTCGTCAAATCAGAAAATATCAACGTAGGCTTTGAAACCTTGCCATATAATGATGGTATAATAACACTCAGTATCGGCGAAACCGATATATTATGGCTTCCATCCATTACAGAAAACAGAATGACTGAATATTTCGAAACAGACTCTGTAAAGGATGCAGATATCGTTGTTATAGGTGACCTTTACTATATGAACAAGTTCAAAGATAAGATTATGGATTTTCCGTCACTCGAACATGTTATCATTTGCAATAATAAGGATGCAACGTGGATAAATGATACTGTAAACGGCGTAAAGATAACACAAACAAGCAGGGAAGATGTAACCATCGTCCTGCCAATATGAGGTGAAAAATGTCAAGTATTGACACTTTAAAAGCTAATATTGCATCAAACGAATTCAAGCAGCTTTACTTTATTTATGGCGAAGAGGGCTATCTGCGTGAATATTATAAATCACAGATAATTTCGGCATTTGAAAAAGATGGTTTTTCCGATTTTAATCTGCTTATATGTGATTCTGACAATACGTCTGCAGAAGAAATCGAAGAGTTTTTCGATAGCCTTCCTATGATGTCACACAGAAAGCTTCTTGTCATAAACAACCTTGATATAGCCAAGCTGAACGAGGGATTAAAAGAAAAGCTCCCTAAGTTGCTCGGTGATATTCCTGAGTATCTTACTGTGGTTTTCTATTATTCCTCAGCAGAATATAAGCCTGATAAAAGACTGGTTGTATGGAAGCTTATTGATAAAACAGGCATCGTATGCAACGTAGAGCGTGCAGCGCGCTCAGACCTTGTTGCCTGGATTAAAAGACGCTTCAAATCATGGAATAAAACTATATCCACAGAAAATGCAGAGTACCTGATGTTCCTGTGCGGTGACCTTATGGTAAATCTCATAAGTGAAATCGAAAAAATCGCCAGCGGTACGAATAACGACGAAATCCAGAAGCGCCACATCGATCTTCTTGCTTCTCCAACACTTGAAGCTCAGATTTTTGACCTTGGCGAAATGGTAACGTCAAAAAAGCATAAGGAAGCGCTTGAAATACTTGATAAGCTTATAAAACTTCGCTACGAGCCTATTGCCATCAATGCCGTACTTTCCAAGCAAATCGGCAGACTTTATATGGCCAAGCTTGCATTGAACAACGGCAAAAGCGAGGATTATATAGCAAAATTATGCGGCTTCAAGTCGAAATATCCTGCCTCACTCCTTTGCAAATCAGCAAGAAAATGCAGTCTGGAATGGAGTCGAAAGGCCATAAAGCTGTGCTATCAGAATGATCTTGAAATGAAGAGTAACATTCCTGATAACGAGCGTAAACTTTTCCTTTTGCTCTGTGCATTGGCTCAGGAGGGTAAATAATGAAAGAAAAGCTCTCTCAGGCCATTATCGTCGAAGGAAAATATGATAAAATCAGGCTTTCCAACATATATGATGCTATTATTATCGCCACCGAAGGCTTCGGTATTTTCAATGATAAGGCCAAGCAGAAATATATAAAAAAGCTTGCCGATTCTTGTGGTGTAATTATATTTACAGACAGTGACGGCGCAGGCTTTGTGATAAGAAACTTTTTACGTAATATCTGTGCCGGCGGCAAGGTTTATAATGCATATATTCCTGATATTTACGGAAAAGAAAAACGTAAGACAAGCCCATCCAAGGAAAATAAGCTTGGAGTTGAAGGTATTCCGGATGATATAATCAGAAATTCCATCAATAATCTTGTTCTGAATGAAGATAATATCCGCCAGGGCGATATCACTATGGCTGATTTGTTCAATCTTGGAATTACAGGCGGCGCTAACAGCTCTTATTTACGAAAAGAACTCACAAAGCATATAGATTTGCCTGAACATGCGTCTTCTAAGGCATTGCTTGAGGTCCTTAATCTGATGTATTCCCTTGATGAATTGACACAGATGGTTTCGGATATAGTATCAACATAATTTCAGGCATTTACAGACCTTTTAGGCTGCGAAACAATGATTTACATGAATTATTCCGCTTTTGATTTATTCGTCTGTAATCGTCTTATAAGCCGTAAATTTGACTTTATAAAATAAAAAGGGAAGACCCTATAGAAAAAACCAGTCCTGATATCAGGACTGGTTTTTATTATTTTTGTTGATTTCAATTGACGCAAGCGGATTTTTCTCAATGGCTGACTTGAGATTTTCATTATTTACGTGAGTGTAAATTCGCGTAGTATCAAGGTTTTCATGGCCTAAAACCTCCTGCAAAGCTCTGATATCAACGCCATTCTGATACATAAGGGTCGCCGCAGTATGTCTGAGCTTATGTACAGACATATTCTTATTATGAAATCCTGCGTTGTCCAGATGCTTTTTCACAAGCCATTTTACTGTCTGCACGTTGATTCGATTGCCTTTCTGGCTTATAAAAAGGGCATCTGCAGCCGAAGAATTAGGATGCATACGTTTAGGCAGATACATCTCAATAGCCTTAAGACAGGCTGAATTGAGGTAAACAATTCGTTCTTTATTGCCTTTACCAACCACACGGACGTTGTCTTCGCCAATATCTTTGATGTTCAAACCAACTAACTCAGAAACACGAAGTCCGCAATTCAGAAATAGCGTAATTATACAAAAATCGCGTTCCTTATGATTTCCGTCGATACTGTTAAGCAATTCAACACTTTCGTTAAGCGTAAGAAACTTTGGCAAGGTTTTCTTGGTTTTAACAGATTCAATGGTTGTCGTAGGATTAAACTCCACAAGATATGCTTTATCACACAAATATTTATAGAACGTGCGTAGCGCAGAAATCTTTCGTGCAAGAGATTTATTTTCAACGCCGTAAGACGTTTCTTTGCTGTTTTGCTGCTTAGGACGATTCTGAATCATAAACATCTGATAATCATAAATATCGTTAGGAGTAACAGATTTTATAAGCTCGAGGTCGACGGTAGCAATCGAAATGTTTTTAAAATCAATATCGCTCGGCACAAGCTTGCGTTTATAAAGTATATAGCGGAAAAAATTGCGCAAATCAAGATAATATTCATTTGCAGTAAGTTTAGACCGGCCACGGATTGTAACAAGATAAGTTATAAAGTTTTTAATCTCCTGAGGAGCATCGCTGTAATCATGCATAAATATAGTCAAGCCTACCTCAATAATTATACAAAATATCTATTTTGTATAATTATATATATTTTTTGTAAGCCCTGTTTCCAGGCCTCCTTTCTTATGTTTTTCTATTATTTAATCTATTATAACACATTTTTTCATATAATACAAATACAGCTGCCAAATAAAATTGACAGCTGATTTTTTTATTAAATAATTTTTTTCCTTCTTCTGAAGCACATCATCATAAATGACCAAAGTGCAACAGTTGAAATAATTAGTCCAGGAATAAATCCTTCAGGCAAATACTCAAACACGATTTCGTGATTGCCGGAATCGAGATTAAGGCCGCACATTGCATTGCCGATTTTTATAATCTCTGCCTTTTTGCCATCAACATAGGCAGTCCATCCATTTTCGTATGGAATTGACGTATATAAGATGCCATCCTTAAGAACGTTTACGTTACCCTCAATTACAGTATCTTCCCATTTTGTGATTTCAAGTTGCTCATCAGCAAGCGTTGAATATCCCTTTTCGAATACGTTTGTATTCATAAATGCAGTATATACTGTAAGGCTACTTGTGTCACCTTCACGAAGCGTGAATTCAAACTTTACGTTGTCACCCTTCTTATAAGTGCCTGCACAAAGAATGGACGCATAGCTGTTTTCATATTCAAAAGTCTGATCAGCACCGGAAATTTTGAGATTTTTTGTTCTGATACCATCTGTATAAACATATAAAACGCCATCGCGAGGCATTGTATAATTCCATTCAAAATTATCCTTCGCCCTGAACACCTGACGATTTTCAGATTCAAAAAGATTGAACTTCACGTTGGTCATATTGGTAAAAATCGAATTCTGTGTTGAGAATGGCTGTGAATAGTTGAAAGAAAGTGTTTCTGCATGATTACTTACCATATAGCCCATGGAAAGCGGATAATTCGATTTATACAGGACACAATTGTTTTCACGCTTTACAGGAGTCCAGTATTCAGGTGCGGCAATTTCGCCAGTCTTGGAAATCATATAATTTACACCGAGCAGATTATTGAGGAATGGTGAGTTTTCGGTATAAAGATATCTGTTCTGTCTGTCCACCGCACTCAGACCAATTGCTTTACTGAAGTTTGTAACGTCAACCTTTACCATGGACGAGAACTGAGTTACACCTTTATAATGATAAAGCATCGGATCGTTTGTTGTCTTCCAGTTGGATATTTCAACTCGTGTGTTCTCCCCTTCGATTTCATCAAGAAGCACCTGAATATCATCATACTTTTCAGGATATATGCTTCGTGCTGACGTACCGGTATTGCCATAAAGAATTATTGCACTTGAGCAAACTTCAAAGAGCATAAACAAAAGCAGAATATTGATTCCCAAAGCCTTCTTTTCAGGATATTTCACTATAAATACAAGCAGCAACGCGTAGACGATAAGCAATGCCGCGCCTGCCGCAACACAGATATCCTGCTGTGGACCGAAGTATGCGCATACAACCGTCAGAAGTCCTGCAAGCACCATCATTGCAGCATCTGTAAAGTCAATTTCCTTTATACGTGGGAACGTTCTGAATCCGATAATTGTAATTATAAACGGTACTATAAACGAGAATCTGTACGGAATCATATTCGTGATATGGAATGCGTGCCAGATAAAGTTGAGCATATTGAAATTACAGCTTACAATCATAAAGACTATAAGAACAAAAACTGTGATTTTCTCTCTTGCCTTTATGTCTGTAAGGCTGAAATATAGCGGCAGAAGCATAAAGCAAAACATACTGGAAAATACATTCGGCAAACCTTCCAACACAGTCGTCATTGAAATATATGAGAAATTACCGATTATATCGAAGAAAGATTCGTAGAATTCAACCTTTGTAGGAAAATGATTATTGATGCTGTAGGTTTCTGTAAGACCTATATAAGCAGGAATTGTAATGAATGCAGTCAGACCAATGCCGATAATCGTATAAAACGCAATCTGCCCGAATCGCTTGATAAAAGTCTTTAAGTCCGTTTTATAGCAGATGCATCCTGCAAAGAAGCTGATTGCTGTAAACACGCAAACGATATATCCGATATAATAATTGGCAATAACAGATATCGCGAGAGACGTGATGTAAAGCTTGAACTTCCCTTCCTTTATAATTGAAAGAGTACCGAGAATGACAAGCGGCATAAGCGCAAAGGTATCCATCCACATAATGTTCCAGCAATATCCGATAACGTACGTGCAGAGGGCGTACATAGATGCAAATACAGGCAACGTCTTGTCTTCTTCCCTGTTCATTGTTTTAAGCATGAATAAAGCCATAAATAAGCCCGCACAGCCGATTTTAGTCATCATGAATAGAACAACAGCCTCACGCAGCATAAACGACGGAACAAGCACTACAAGCAGATTAAGAGGACTCATAAGATAATAAGAGCCCATTGTAAGAAAGTTTGTACCAAGACCACCATTCCACGAATAAAGCAGACTGCCGCCATTCTGCAGCTTATTCTGCAATTCGACCATAAACGGATAGTACTGATGCCAGAAGTCGCTTATCATTATCTGTCTGTCGCCAAACGGGAAAACGCCCTGACAGGCATAGGCAATTCCCAACGTAATGAACGGAATAAAAAATGATAAAACAAGATATATATGTTTATATTCAGATAGCTTTTTTATTAGTCTTTTCATATTTTCCTCGCAATAGCCATAGTATATATATTTTACCATTTTTTAATCATATAGTAAATAGAAAATAAAATTTTACACAGAAAAAAGGTGCCGTTTTACGACACCTTTTTTAATATTACAACGTTACAACCGCTTCTGTCTTGCCGATTCTGCCGCCGGAGCAAACAAACTTGAGCTCTGTTCCCTTTTCAGCCTTCACAATCCACGTAACCTTCTTGCAAAGCTCAGCGCTCTGTCTTGAATATGGAGCAAGACCGTTTACTGTCTTTATACCGGAAAGTCCCTGGAGATGGCCGATTTCTTCTTCAGCCTTGCCCTGAACGAGTTCATAATTACCAAGCATTTCAACTTTGAGAGGCTTGAGAGACTTGTTCTTGAGGCCTTCCTTGAAGATATAAGTAGACATATAGCCGGAGTTGCCGACAACAGCTTCAATCTTATATACGTTTTCAGCGATATTCTTTACGTCAATGCTTTCAAAGTTTACGTTTGGAAGAGCCTTTACAGCACGGAGAGCAAACTTTGTATGCTTTTCAACTTCCTGATGAAGGAACTTTGATGGTGGATTCTGACGGAAGAACTTTACGTTATAGCCACCGACTTCAACTTCGCCAAGCTGAGGATGCTCAACCTTTGTCCAATCCTTGAAGCCTTCTTCCTTGGAAAGGTTTTCGTCTGCCCACTTAAGATACTTGAGAGCATCCTCTTCCTGCTCTGCATCGGAAAGACTGCCCTTTGGCGGATACTTGACGTCAAGACCAGCTCTTACAGGAAGGTCCCAGCATTCAATTGTCATAGCAGGAATACCGAGTACGAAGTGGCAGAAATCATCGAAGCCGCCGTATGTAACAGGTGCGGATGCAGGCATATATTCATCGAATACGTTGAGCACTGGATAGCCGTTTTCTTCTTCAGCCATCTTACCCATAGCCTTGAAGAGGTCGATATCTTCCTTGATAGCCTGCTTTGCAGACTTATAGCCAGGTGTATAGAGATTCTGACCGCCTGCTGTATGCATATCAATTACAAAACATACGTTTGGATGACTGAGCAGGAAGTCTGCATTTGCCTTTGTTTCAGGGTTTGCAAGCGGATATTTACCAGCACCGCGCTGCTTATCTTCTGTTTCCCAACCTACAGGATAGTTTCTGTTAAAGTCGTTCCCGTACTTTGCAGGAGCGTCAACAATGTTGATACCATCGAATTCATTGATGATACCTTCATCATAAACGTTATAGAATTCGCCGTCTGTTTCGTCAGGAGCTCGCTTTGTCATAAGACGAGGGTCCTTGTCAGAAATCTTCCATACGCCAAACTTGGACTTTACACGCATAAGACGTGCTACACCGTCACCATCAAGGTCCTTTCTGTAAAGACCAGGCATTTCTGTGTCGTATGGATACATCTTAGGGACAGAACGCACTGTATCTTCCGTTGTAAGGAAGTATTCGGATCCGTCAGGAGATACGCGAGGAACTGCGTAGATAGTATACTTTGAAAGAATCTTCTTTACTTCTTCCGTATCACGGTTTGTAAAGATTGTATCGAGAAGGAACATTACAGTCATACAGCCTGTAACTTCACCTGCGTGAATATTGCCTTCGATATAAAGTGCAGGCTTGTCAGCATAATCACCTGTTGTCTTATCTGTGATTTCCATAAGCCAGATGCTTCTGCCTTCATCTGTTGTACCGATAGAACTCAAAGTTGCAATATCGCTGTTCTTTGCCGCATAATCATTGAGAATGTCTGTGATTTCCTGATAACGATAGTAATGATCGTAAACGTATGTCTGCTTCATAATGTCCTCCATATATTAAAGTGTAACCTTTGTTTCTACCTTACCGATTCTGCCACCACTGCACTTGAGTGTGATTTCAGTACCCTTTTCAGCCTTGACTATCCATGTAACTTTTTTGCAGATATCTGCCACAGGTCTTGAATTGAGTGTAAGACCATTTCGTGCAACGATTCCGGAAATACCCTGAAGATGACCGATATTTTCCTCAGGCTTACCCTGAATGATTCTTACGTTGCCTTCAAGCTCAACTGTAAGAGGCTTGAGGCTCTTGCTCTTGAGACCTTCCTTGAATACGTATGTTGGCATAAAGCCTTCGTTGCCGATAATTGCATCAATCTTGAAAATATCATCAGAAAGCTGTTCGATTTCGATATTGTCAAAATCAACGTGTGGGAAGGATTTAACTGCACGGAGAGCAAATCTTGTATGCTTCTGTACTTCCTGAAGAAGGAACTTTGCAGGTGGCGGATTCTGCCTTGTATATTTAAGGTCAAAACCGCCGATTTCAACCTCACCAAGCTGAGGATGGTCGAACTTTGTCCATTCCATAAAGCCTTCTTCCTTGGAAAGATTTTCGTCTGCCCACTTAAGATACTTGAGAGCATTTTCTTCCTGTTCTTCATCAGGAACGTCGATTCTTGGTGGATACTGTGTTGGAATACCTGCACGGACGTCAAGGTCCCAGCATTCAATTGCAATTGCAGGGATACCAAGAACGAAATGAACGAAGTCGTCAAAGCCGCCGAATGCGGATGGTGCACCCTGAGGGAGATATTCATCAAATACGTTGAGCACAGGATAGCCGTTTTCTTCGTGTGCCATCTTGCCGATAGCCTTATACAAAGCAATGTCTTCCTTGATAGTCTGCTTTGCACTCTTGAAACCAGGCATATAGAGATTCTGGCCGCCAGCTGTATGCATATCGATTACAAAGCATACGTTAGGATGATTGAGCAGGAACTCGGCATTTGCCTTTGTTTCATTGTGAGCAAGAGGATATTTGCCCGAGCCGCGCTGTTTGTCTTCTGTTTCCCAGCCGATAGGATAGTTTCTGTTGAAGTCGTTGCCGTATGGCATAGGAGCATCTGCAAGATTTGCAACGATACCATCGAAATCTTCAAGAACGCCTTCATCGTAAACGTTATAGAAATCACCCTTGATATCGTCAGGCAATCTCTTTGTCATAGCGCGAGGGTCTTTGTCAGAAACCTTCCAGATACCATACTTGGACTTTACACGCATAAGACGTGCTACGCCATCTCCGTCAATATCCTTTCTGTGAACACCAGGCATAAGTTTGTCATAAGGATACATCTTAGGCACAGAGCGTACGCTGTGTTCTGTTGTAAGATAGAATTCAGAGCCGTCTGGCGAAAGACGTGGAACTGCGTAGATTGTATAATTTCTGAGCATTTCCTGAATCTCTTCATTATCGAGATTCGAGAAAATAACGTCGAGAAGATACATAACCGTCATAGCTCCTGTAACTTCACCTGCGTGGATATTGCCTTCAATATAAAGAGCAGGCTTTTCTGAGAAATCGCCTGTTGTAAGGTCTGTGATTTCCATAAGCCAGATATTTCTGCCTTCGTCTGTAACACCGATTGAGCCAAGACGGGCGATGTTGCTGTGTTTTGCAGCATAATCGTTGAGAATATCTGTAATCTCCTGATAAACATAGTAATGGTCATAAACGTATGAATGCTTCATAATTTCCTCCTGTAAAAATTATTTATCGGATTTCATCCCAGCCCCACACATTGGGATGAGCACGTCTGAAAGTTTTCCTGTCTTGTCTGTATAGTCCATGTAAGCTGCGTAAGTTGCCGCTGTTGTATGCTCACAGTAGACGCCCTTCTGCGCAAGGAGTGCTCTCGCTTCAAGTATTCTGTTTTCCGGGGCACGGATTGTCTTTATATTGTACTTATAAATATACTCCATAATTTCAGGACCGCGCATTGGAATTCCTATTGCAATACCCTCCGCCATAGTTGGCTTTGGTGTGACCTTTGCAGGTGTACTGAGCTCATTTTCACGGCCTGTCACAAACGGGTCACACAGCTCACTCTGCACGGCGAAAATCTGAGGCATCTTATCTATCACTTTGCTTTCCAAAAGCTCCTCAAGAGCTATTATAGCGCCAATAAAGAGCGTGCCGTTACCAAGCGGAATGAAAATATTTTCTGGGATTCGTCCAAGTTGCTCAAACACCTCATAAATATACGTCTTTGTGCCCTGATAAAAGAACGGATTATAAACGTGGCTGGCATAATATTTGCCGCCTTCGTCAACCTGCTTTCTGCAGGAATCTGCACACATATCTCTTGTACCAGGAATGACGTTGACCTTTGCACCGTGAGACTTTATCATATTGATTTTATGAGGAGAAGTTCCTTCAGGAACGAAAATCTCACATTCGATTCCTGCCTTTGCAGAATAAGCCGCTACGCTGTTGCCCGCATTACCACTGCTGTCCTGCACTACAGAATCGATACCGATTGCTTTGCAATGCGCAATAAGCATTGCCGCACCTCTGTCCTTGAATGACAAGGTAGGCATACAATAATCCATTTTAAGAAGAACGTCGTCATTGAACTTGATGACAGGTGTCATACCTTCACCAAGAGATATTTCCTGCCACGTATCACCTTCAACAGGCATAAAGTGTCTGTATCTGAACATATTCCAGCAGGACTTGTCTATCTTTTCAGGATCAAATGCCGGTGCTTTATACTCGAGTTTCCAGAGACCTCCACATTCGCATTTTGCCTTGCGTGTAGTCACCGCTTCTTTACGTCCACATTTATTGCATATATAATTCATCAGTTTACCTCCGCAATTGCTTCTATTTCAATGAGGCAGCCAAAGTGGAGCTTGGATACAGGAACAACGATTCTTGCAGGCTTATGTTCGCCGAAAAACTCACTGTAAATCACGTTAACCTTATCCCAGTCATCAATATCAGAAACGTATATTCTGCACTGCACAACCGCTGAACGAGGGACTCCCGCCTCCTTAAGTACTCGGTCCAGATTATCAAGAGCAAGACGAGTATGCTCTTCAATACCGCCGTCAGGCACTTTTCGTGTATCAGGATCAATCGATAACTGACCCGAAATAAAAAGCAAACCATTTGAAATTACACCCGGAGAATAATGACCTTTATTTTCTCCTTTATATTTCGGAATAATAAATTTCATAATATGACTCCTATATTATTTTTATTTGCTTTATTATAACATTAAAACCCGCTTAATTCAACATTCAATTCGTCTTTTTATGTGCTAGATGCATAATTTTTGTATCACATTCTGCTTCAAAATTATTCTTTTCGTCTATTTTGAAAATTTTTTAATTTTTTTCAAAAAAACTCTTTACAAATCGGAAATAATGTTGTATAATAATCAAGCAGTCAGGAAATACAGGGGTATAGCTCAGCAGGTAGAGCAGTGGTCTCCAAAACCACGTGTCGTGAGTTCGATCCTTACTGCCCCTGCCAAAGGGAAACGGTCATACGATCGTTTCCCTTTTTAATTGCTATCGTAGCTCAGTTGGTAGAGTACGTCATTGGTAATGACGAGGTCGGCGGTTCAATCCCGCTCGGTAGCTCCAATCTTAAGCCGGTTTCACGCCGGCTTTTTTGGTACCCAAAATTACATATTAAATATAAATAAATATCCACCCGCATAGCGGGTGGTTTTTCTTTTTCGGGCATAGCCCTATACGATGCAAGCAGCGCACAAGTGCGCATATAGTTGGCCTGCCAGCCATGCGTGGGATTACTTGCTACCACGAACACACAAGGGGGTCCAGGGGGACTCCCCTCGGTCCCGTGATCAAACTGCGTGGACCAGTTTGCGGCTAACTCTCATTTTGTCCGCACAAAATGAGCCGCCGGGGGCCGCCTTATGTCAATAAGGCTCTCAAGCAA
>JAFYNW010000329.1 GCA_017547995.1 Clostridia bacterium
AGTCGCAACGGCATAAAGCAGAGCCTTTCGCGCTCTGTCAGGGCGCTTTGCGCCGATATTCTGTGCAACGAATGCCGACATGGACTGACCGAAGGCAGAAGGCACAAGCATAATGAAGCCGCAAAGCTTCTGCGCAATGCCCACGCCTGCCGAAATCGTAACGCCGAGGCCGTTTACGATGGCTGTGATAGCAAGGAATGAGACCGAAACAAGTACGTCCTGGAATGCGATAGGCAGACCGATGGAAGTCACTTTTTTGATGATATTCTTATGGAAACCGATGTCCTTCATGGAAAAATCGAAAGGAAGGCCCTGATTTTTGATGAGGAAGAAGGAAATCACAACGCTGATGGCCTGAGAAAGCACTGTCGCGATAGCCGCGCCGTTTGCAGAAAGGCCGAGTGCACCGACAAGCACAAGGTCGCCGATGACGTTGAGGATACACGCGATGATTACCGAGTAAAGCGGAAGCTTGGAATTGCCGAGACCGCGGAAAATACTGCCGATAAGGTTATACGCCACGATAAAAACCGCACCGAGGGAGCAGATTCGTACGTAAGACACAGTTTCTGCGAAAGCCTCTTCAGGCGCGCGGAGGAGGGAAGAAAGCTGTGGCGCGAGGATAAACATAAGCACTGTGATGGCAAGAGAAATGATGGCGAAAAGCACGATGCTGCCGCCGATTACGCGGCCTGCTTCGTCGCGTCTGCCTTCACCGATTCGCATACCGAGAAGCACTGTTGTGCCCATGGAAAGACCTGTGATGCCTGCTGTGACGGCCTGCATAATCCAGCTGCCTGTGGCTACGGCTGAAACGCCTGCCGCATTGGAAAACTGACCGACGACGAGAAGGTCGACTGCGCCGTACATTGTCTGCAGAAACATTGCAAACAGAACAGGCAAGGCAAAGCGAATGAGTGGGGAGAGGATTTTGCCCTCTGTGAAGGTTTTTGTGTTGGACATGGGTAATACCTTTCTTGAAATAGGGAATGAAGAGTGAATAGTTGCGGTGTCTGCGATGCATTTGATAAGGCGGGACGCCGAGGGCATCGTCCCCTACAAATATTCTTTCGTGGTCAATCTGTAGGGGCGAGCATTGCTCGTCCGCTCTGCACAATCCGAGCAAAGCGACACAAAAGCCCCGCTTAAGCGAGGCTTTTATTTTCATTATTATGGCAATACGTTATAAGGGTTGATATTTCTGCCGTTTTTCTTCACTTCAAAGTGGAGATGTGGGCCTGTTGAACGGCCTGTCGAGCCGACGAGCGCGATTTTTTCGCCCTTTGCAACCTTCTGGCCCTTGCTTACAAGCAGCTTACTGCTGTGGGCATAGAGGGTTGTATAGCCGTTGCCGTGGTCGATAACCACGCAATAGCCGTAGTTGCCGTTCCATTTTGCCAGAGTTACCGTACCACCGTCGGCCGCCACGATTGGAGTACCGGATGCTGTTGCGATATCGATGGCATTATGGAATTCACCGCCCCAGCGATAGCCGTACTTGGAGGAGATTCTGCCCGAAGTAGGCCAGCGGAAGGAGCCTGTTGCGCTCTTTGCAGGAGGCTTCTTTGTACCGACAACCTTGATTTCCTTGACAGGCTCTTCGATGACTGTACGGGAAAGCTCGACACGCTCAACCTCAGTGCCGTCGATATAGATTACGTCAGCCACGACCTCCTCTGTACCAACCTGACCCTTCTGCTTGATTTTGCTCTGGGTCTTGTACATGGAGTCGGAATATTCAACCTCAACGTCGTAGGCGATATCCTCTGTATAGGTAATAGTCTGTGTGGATTTTACGGAAAGAACAGGCACAGCCGCCGCAACGCGGATTTCAGCGCCAATCTGAATCTTTGTTTCCTCAATATCAGGATTGAGCTTTTTGAGAGTCTGCGTGGAGATACCGTACTGCTCGGCAATTGTGGAGAAGGTGTCGCCCTTGACAACAGAGTGAGTGAGCACCTCGCGTGTGTTTGCCATAAGCTCCTTTTCCATATCCTCGATGGTCTTGATGAGGGAGTTGGCAACAGTACGCTCTTCGATTGTGATTTCCTGAAGGAAGGTTGTATGCATACCCTCGTTTTCAGGAGTTTTTGCCTCGAGCACCTTCTGCTTGAGAAGCTCAAGAGAGGTTCGGCTTGTATGTGCTCCCACAATCTCGCCATCGAGAAGCAGGACGTATTTTGTGGAAATTTCGTTGAGGCCGGAGAAGAGAAGCTCCTTGAGGTCCTCAGGGTCAACCATACGGTCGCGCTGCATATATGCGAATTCGTAGGTGATATCGGCCTTGAGGTTATACGGTCTGCCAAGATATTCGGCAGTTTCGTTTTCCACCTCGTGGATAACGGAAAGCACTTCGTCACGGCTGTCAACAAAGCCATAGCTTTCGCCGCCTATAAAGACCTCGACACCGATGCCGAAATAGCTGAGGGAAACAATCATAACAACGACGGACACGAGGAAGAGGCAGGCTGTTGTGCGTGGACGTCTGCCGTATCTGAATTCGTGGATTGCTTCGCCTACGTATTCCCATGCCATTCTCACGTGGCTGTCGTCGTCCGTGATATTTTCCTTGAAGGCATAGAATAATTTCTTCGCGCCCTCGTAAAGTGCAAAAAGAATGCGGAAAATAAAGCGGATGAGAATCATAAACGCCATGACTGTG
>JAFYNW010000330.1 GCA_017547995.1 Clostridia bacterium
GATATCAGATTGTTGAAACAAAACCTAAATACCATAGTATCAGGCATTACTTGTTAAAGGAGTTGCAGGATTAGCGGTATAGATTATGGTTGAAACGTGCTTATTTGTATGAATGAGCACGTTTGTTTTTTATGCACATTTATGATATAATTGAAACATAAATCAATCCGAGGTGTGAAATGGATTTCAGACTTATAAAAATAACGGCTGATGATATAGTGCAGTACAAGGCCGATATGCAGGAGGCCTTCCAAAAGGGCTTTGAGGCTGTATACGGAAAGTGCGATGAAATAATCCTTCCTGAAGCGGACATCGACCGCTCGCTGAACAGCAATGGTGCAGTAGCATACAAGGCTATGATAGATGGTGAAATGTTGGGTGGCGCCATCGTTGTAATAAATGAAGAAACTCAGCATAATCATCTTGATATCCTATACGTAAAATACGGCGTGCAGAGCAAGGGCATCGGCAAAATGATATGGGACAAAATTGAAGAATACCATGACAAGACAATTGAGTGGGAGACCTGTACACCTTGCTTTGAAAAGCGAAATCTTCATTTCTACGTGGATAAATGCGGATTTTCCATTACAGAAATACAGAATGACGAGGAAGATAAAAATACGTTCCCTGATGATTTCATAGGCGATGGCGGGGAAGGAATGTACGTATTCAAAAAATCTATGAAATGTGATAAAAAATAATCGATATCGCAGTAAAACTTGAACTTTTGTCCGTATTGTGATACAATAACTATATTGATTCAACAGCAAAATAATTTTTATAATTTAATGGAGGATACAACTATGGAAGAAAAGGAATTCATCACTTTGGAATATAACGACGGCACAGAGCTCGAATGCGAAATCTTGGGCATTTTCGACTTGGATGGCAAGGAATATATCGCTCTCCTGCCACAGAATGACTCTGATGAAATCTTCCTTTACGGCTACAAGGAATTGGAAGATGATGAGTTTGAACTCATCGATATCGATGACGATGAAGAATTCGAAAAAGTTGCTGCAGAATTCGACAGACTTATGGAGGAAGAATAATGAAATATATGAAGCTTGGCAACACAGATATTGACGTATCCGTAGTTGCTCTTGGTACTTGGGCACTGGGCGGAGGCTCTGTATGGACAGATAGAGATTCCACAGCAGACGAAGCAAGACGCCTCCTCGATGCTTGTAAGGAACATGGCATCAACTATATCGATACAGCTCCTGTATACGGCACAGGCGTCAGTGAAGAGCTCCTCGGTGAAGCTCTCAAGGGCAGACGTCAGGACTTCGTCCTTCAGACAAAGTGCTCTCTCAACTGGAGAAATGAAGGTGGTAACTTCCACTATGAACGCGACGGCGATACAGTAAACAACGATACACGCGCCCCTGCGGTCAAGAAGGACGTTGAAGATTCTCTCAGAAGAATGAAGACAGACTATATCGATTCCATTATCGTGCACTACGTCTGCAAGAGCTTCCCAGTAGAAGAAACAGTAGGCGCTCTCGAAGACCTCGTCAAGGAAGGCAAGATTCGTACATACGGTCTTTCCAACAGCCAACCGGCAGACCTTCACGAATACAAGGCAGCGGGCACAAGAGTTTCCGACGGTGTTTCTGTAGTTCAGGAATTCTTCAGTATCCTCTCTCCATTCCACGGCAGAAATTATTTCGAAGCTTGTAAGAAGTACAACACAGTATTCCAGACATACGGCGTGCTCGAAGAAGGCTTCCTCAC
>JAFYNW010000038.1 GCA_017547995.1 Clostridia bacterium
GAAGGATCAGTTTTGTCGACCGGCTTCTCAATCTTGTCAACGTCGAGAATAAACTCTGCTCTGTTTTCAGGATCGAGCTGAACAGCAGAGTTAAGTGCATCAGTAACAACACCATAAATAGCGTCGAATACCTTCTTCTCGTTTGAGAACTTAACCTCAAGCTTTGTAGGATGTACGTTTACATCGACGTTTGTAGGAGGGAGACCGATATTAAGGAAGCAGATTGGCATTCTGCCTGATGTAAGTCTTCCCTGGTATGCTCTTTCAAGAGCGGCAAACAAAAGCTTTGACTTTATGTATCTGCCGTTAATGAAAAAGTTCTGCATATTTCTGTTTGATCTGGAAATCGATACTGGTGAAATAACACCCGAAACATGAATTCCCTGATCAGCGCACATAATATTGATAAGACCGTCCGAAAACTCCTTACCGTATACTGAGTATATAGTCTTGTTAAGGTCACCATCTCCTATTGTCTGGAACACTGTGCGACTGTCTTTTACAAGCTTGAAGGATATTGTAGGTCTCGAAACAGCAAGATGCTCAAGAATACCGGCGATATGCCCCGCTTCCGTCTTATCATTCTTCAAAAACTTCATTCTTGCAGGTGTATTGAAGAACAAATCTCTTACGATTATAGTTGTACCCTGTGGACATCCATCCTCGACAAAGTCGATTTGCTCACCTGCTTCAAGCGTCATATGTGCACCAATTTTATTGCCTGTTCGTCTGGAGAATATGTCTATCTTCGAAACAGAAGCTATTGCAGCAAGAGCTTCACCTCTGAAGCCGAGCGTCTTAATGGAAAACAGGTCGTCTTCCTTGAGAATTTTACTTGTTGCATGACGCAAAAAAGCCACAGGCATATCCTCGGAATACATACCCTTGCCATTGTCGGATACACGTATATAGCTTATACCACCATTTCTGATTTCAACTTCAATTTTTGTTGCACCCGCGTCGATGGAATTTTCAACCAATTCCTTCACTACAGAAGCCGGTCTTTCAACGACCTCACCTGCTGAAATAAGATTTGATATTTCAACCGGTAATCTGTTTATTTCAGACATATTTTACTCCTTTCTAAGACTTGGCCTTACGGACAAGACCATTAAGAATATTAAGAGCCTCAATAGGCGTGAGCACTTCAGGTACTATACACTGAAGTTCCTTGATAATATCATTATTTATAGATGATGTAAAGCTGAATTGCTGTACATCATTTTCAAGAGGTTTTTCTATATTTTCACAAGGCTTCATACTCTCGAGTTCCTCGAGAATAGTCTTTGCTCTTGTTATAACCTTTTCGGGAAGGCCGGCAAGCTTGGCTACTTCAACACCATAGCTTTCGTCTGCACCACCAGGTACGATTTTCTTGATAAAGATAATATCGTCACCACGTTTCTTTACCACGATATTGTAATTCTTAACACCCTGAATACTATTTTCAAGAGCAGTAAGCTCGTGATAATGTGTTGCAAACATTGTTTTTGCCCCAAGCTGATGTTTATCTGCTGCATATTCAAGGACAGAACGTGCAATTGACATACCGTCATAGGTCGACGTGCCTCTGCCGATTTCATCAAGAATAAGCAAGCTTCGCTTTGTGGCGTTTTTAAGAATATCTGCCACTTCAGTCATTTCCACCATAAAGGTAGATCTGCCACCTGCAAGGTCATCACTTGCGCCGACACGCGTAAATATCTTATCGCAAATGCCTATTCTTGCCATTCTTGCAGGAA
>JAFYNW010000331.1 GCA_017547995.1 Clostridia bacterium
AAGCCAAACGGCTATAGAAGCCTTCACGTTATTCTTGAAATTCCTATCTTCCTTTCAAACAAGAAGAAGTATATGAAGGTGGAGGTGCAGTTCAGAACTATTGCTATGGATTTCTGGGCAAGCCTTGAACACAAGCTCAAGTATAAGAAACAGATAAGCGAAGCGGAAGTTATTGCGGCAGAGCTCAAAAAATGTGCTGACGATATCAGTGCAATCGATAACGAAATGCAGAGAATCCGCGACAGAATTGAAATAATCTAAAATAAAAGCAGCCTGATTAAAAGGCTGCTTTTTCGTTTAATTGTTTTCCTTGAACATTGAAATCACGTGTCTGATTTCGTCTTCGTAAATGATGTTTTTGGTGTATACGAAATTGAATTCATGAGCTACGTTCCAGTTGGAAAGCTTGATAGGGGAGAGTTTTCCTTGTCTGATTTCTTCACCTGCTGCCGCAAGATACATAAAGCTTACGCCTGCATTGTATGAAACCAGCTTTTTGATAGCATTAAGACTGCCTATTTCAAGAATGCCGTTGAAGCTTTCGGGTGAAAGATTCTTTTCGAAAAGAACGTTTTCAAAGATTGCACGTGTACCCGAGCCCTTTTCACGAAGGATAAGTCTGTTATCCACAAGCTCGTCCACCGAGCAGGATTTTGTCGCATATTGAGAATCAGGAGAACAGATTCCTATGAAAGGCTCGTTGCGGAAAAGCTCATAATCATAGCAGGATTTGTCAAAGAATCCTTCGATAACGGCAAAGGAAATGTCACCGTTTTCGAGCTTTTTCAGCAATATAGACGTATTTTCGACGTACATATTGAAATGAATATCAGGATAGAGCTTCATAATGCGGGAGATGACGTCAGGCATTATGTATTCACCGATAGTCAAAGTAGCACCAAAAGAAATTGTGGTGTTCTTGCTTTTTACAAGCTCATCCTTGATTTTTCTGCAGTCGACTGAAATGCGCTTTGTGTAATCGTAAAGCTTCTGGCCTCTTTCTGTGAGCAGCAATTCCTTGCCGCTGTATATGAAAAGCTTGCCGCCGTAAAGATTTTCGAGATGCTTTATGTGCTGGGATACAGCCGGCTGAGTAATGTGAAGATATTCGGCAGTCTTTGTATAGCTTTTGATTTCACAAAGTGCCAGAAAGGTTTCGTGTCTGAAATCTATCATAGTGTGACGTTAAGCGAGAATCATAAACTTGAGTGCAAAATACCATACAACGAGTGCCACGATAAGTGCAGGGAGATAGATGAGGTAGCACTTGTAAAGGTCCTTCATGCTTGACTTGAAATATTCAAGTGTAAGCACCTGACACATATGAATCGGAGATGTGAAGTAAGCAAAGAAACCGACTGCATACATGAGGTAAGCAAAGAGAAGAATCATGTTGTATGTGGTTGCAACCGGGAGGATGAGTGGGTATACAACTGCGAGAGAAGGCTGGAAGTTGCCCATGGAGAAGGAAAGAATACCAACTGAAACGATAACGATAATTTCAACAGGAATACCGCCGTTTACCATGGAAACGATGAATTCGTTGAGCTCGGAAAGACCGCCAACAACAGTCTTGAAGAGGAGAATACCAAGGACGGAAAGAGTCATCTTTACGTTGATGCCCTTGATGATGAGAACAAGAGGATTTTCCTCCTGCTTATACTGAGCGTCCTTTTTAGCGTCGATAAAGTTGACGATAACAGCAACGATAATACCGATTGGAAGGGAAAAATGAATAGGAAGGCCTGTGGACACAGTCATTACGATGCTGACCCAGATTGGAGAAGAATATACGAGGAAGCCCTTGATATGGCCGAAGTATTCACTTGTGGAAATCTTTTCAGGCTTCTTGTCCTTGATACCGCGAAGAAGGGAGAAATAGCCGAGGACAAACATAACGATTGTGATAGGAAACTGGATTTTGATAAAATCAAAAAGCTCAAATCCGCCAAGCTTGGACGCGAGAATGATTGTTGGAGAAAGCGGATAGGAGAAGAAAAGTCCGTGACGGAAAATCATATTGATGGCTGCTCTTTTTGCATTAGGAAGGTCGAGTTTATCGCCAAGCTTGTCTACAACAGGACAGGACATAAGCGCACCACCTGCAACCTGAAGCAAGCCGATGATTGTAGGAGCGAGAAGAATAGTTGCCTTTGCACTTTTGAGAATCTGCTCGAGATGTTCAATCATTCTGTCGAGCATACGATATCTCTTCATAAGATAACCCATAATGGAAATGAAGAGAATAGTCATGGTCATGGTGTAGGTAAGAGGGTCCTTTACCATGCTCATAAGAGCACCACCGAAATCACCAAGGCCCTTTCCGTTGATGAAAAGCATAACGATGGATGCTATCAGCAAGGCAAGACCAAGTTGAACCTTTTTGTTAACGAGTACGAGCAGTAACAGAACAACTGCAGCGAGTTTTATTACGATCATACAAATCTCCTTTAAGAATATTATAATATTTATCATTTTATCACAATCTGTCTGCAGATACAACAAAAAAATTATTTTTTATTGTATGTTTAGGTGGGGAAAAATGTTTACAAAATGATAAGTTTGTTATATAATTATAATGTAATGCTTTAGCCAGGGGGTACTATATGCTTTTACTCAGCAGAAATAATGCATTGCTTTCAAAATGGTCGGGTGGTACAACAGCCCAGCTTATGATTTTTCCTGAAAGCTCTGAATATAAAGACAGAGATTTTGATTACAGAATTTCTGTGGCCACAATAGATGATGAAACAAGCACGTTTACAAGCTTGCCTGATTATCACAGATACATGGTGGCTCTTTCTGATAAAATAAATATTACCAATAATGGTCAGCCTGTCCAGCTTAACAGATGCGAACTCTATGAGTTTGAAGGGGCGGACAGCGTTGAAAGCTTTGGCAAAGCTGTAGACCTTGGAATTATGTGCAGACGTAATAAATGTCATGCAGATATCCGTATTCTTGCATACGAGATGAATGAAACTGTACCGCAGGATGCTGACTATGCATACGTTGCTGTTGGCCATGCTGAAGAAGGTCCTGACGGTATAGTAGTAAAATCCCAGAGTGCAGTCGTTGTTTTCATAGATATTATCTACGACCTTAAGCTTGTAAAGCCTGACGCAAGCCACAAAGAAATGTGGGAAAAGGCTATGGCTGAGTTTAAGGAAGCGGGGGAAACACCTACTCCAAGCGGAATAAACTATGGTGTGGACGTGTTTGAGGATTTTCTTAAGGAAAATGAACGCTTTGAAAATATGGCGTTTATAACAAAGAGCGAGGAAACGGGAAATATGATTTCTCCTTCTACAACAATGTTCCTGACAAATGCTGATGAAAGCAAGCTCTTCGGGGCTGTTTCCTGCAGAAAGTTTCTTACCGAAAAGCTGCGTGAACGAGGCGGAAACATCGGATACGGCGTTGTCCCATCTGAACGAAGAAGAGGCTATGCCACAAGAATGCTTGGTATGTTCCTTGACGAATGCAGAAAAATCGGTCTTGCCGCAGTTGTGATTACTTGTGCGGCAGATAACGTACCATCCAAAAAGACAATACTTAACAATGGTGGCATTCTTTATGGTACGGGTGTAGATACAGACGGTGAGGAATACGAAAGATATTACATCCTCACTCTTTAATATAAACTGAAAAAGGAAGTGCAAAATGGCAAAACTCGAACTTATGAGCCCTGCCGGTTCGCTCGAAAGCGTATATGCAGCGGCACGTGCAGGAGCTGATGCTATATATTTTGGCGGTGGTGACTTCAACGCCAGACGAAATGCAAAAAACTTTACAAATGAAGAGCTGGAGACAGCAATTAAATATCTCAGAATCAGAGGGAAACACAGCTATATAACTGTAAACACACTGCTTACAGACAGAGAGCTTAAAGAACTTTATGGTTTTCTCAAGTTCCTCAACGAAGCAGGTGCAAGTGCAGTTATCGTGCAGGATCTTGCTGTTGCGAAGATGATTCACACAGCATTCCCTGATATGCCTATGCATGCATCCACACAGCTTACTGTACATAATCTTGCCGGTGCATTACAGATGAAGGAGCTCGGATTCTCACGAGTTGTTCTTTCACGTGAATTGCCGCTCAGTGAAATCAAATACATCACAGAAAACTGCGGCATTGAAACGGAAGTTTTCGTCCACGGTGCTTTGTGTATGTGCTATTCCGGACAGTGCTATTTCTCCGGACTTGTCGGCGGAAGAAGCGGTAACAGAGGCTTATGTGCTCAGCCTTGCAGAATGCAGTATGGTGTGGGCAATGGAAAAACAAAGGCTGTCCTCAGTCTTAAGGACCTTTGTCTTGCAGAGCAGCTTAACGAGCTTATAAAGGCGGGAGTTGCATGTGCAAAAATTGAAGGACGTATGAAGCGTCCTGAATATACCGCATACGTGACAAACGTTTACAGAAAAGCTATTGACAGCGGTAAAATGCCTACAAGGGAAGAGATGGATAAGCTTAAAACTCTTTTCTCACGTGATGGATTTACACAGGGCTATTTCAATGATAAAAAGGGCTCTGATATGTTTGGTATGAGAGAAGAAGGCGACCCTAAGAAACTTAAGGCTATCTATAAGGAAGCTCAGGCATTGTATGCAGGCGAAGAGGATTCGACTATCCCTGTTGACGCATACGTCTATGCTCATTCCGGTGATAAGATAAGAATATCCATGAAAACACACGATGGATATGCTTATGAATGTTACGGAATGGTTCCTGAAAAGGCTAACCACAGACCTACAGGCTCTGAAGAAATAGTGAACAGCCTTAAAAAGACAGGCGGTACAGTTTTCTATATGGCAGACGTAAAGGTCGATATGGAATACGGCCTCAAGATTCCGCTTTCTGCAATAAATGCAATGAGAAGACAGGCTCTTGATGCTCTTACTGCTCAGCGCAAGATTCAGCAGTCAAGACGCGAGCTTGAATGGCATCCGGGCTATATGCGTACAAACTCCAAAGAAAAGCCAAAGTACGTTTTCTCGTATACAAGAACAGAGCAGATTACAAGAAAAGCTATGATGGCAAGACCAGAATATATTTACATTCCTTTGAGTGAGTGCTATAATAATATTCAGGCCTTTAAGAAGTTCCGTGAATTGGGACAGAAAATTGCCGTTGTAATGAACAGAATTATGTACGACAGAGAATGGCCTGAAATCAAAAAACAGCTTGAAGCTGTAAAGGAAGCAGGCATCGACAGTGTTGTATGTACAAACGTCGGTCATCCGTATCTGCTTAAGGATATGGGCTTTGAGCTTCGTGGCGATTTTGGTCTTAACGTATTCAATTCTCAGACGATGAAGCAGTTCAGAAGTCTTGGCGTTAACTGTCAGACCTTGTCGTTTGAACTCAATTTCGCACAGATAAGAGATATCTCAAAATGCTGTGAAAGTGAGCTTATCGTATACGGCAGACTTCCGCTTATGATTACAGAAAACTGTGCTATCAAAAACAGAACAGGTCAGTGTTCCTGTAAGGATGGCTACGGCGAAATTACAGACAAGACAGGAAGAACGTTCCCTATCCTTCGTGAAGAAGGCTGCAGAAATACAATCTATAACAGCGATATGTTGTTCTGGGGCGATAAGAAGGCACAGTATTCCAATATAGGAATCACTTATGCACGTCTTAACTTCACAACTGAAGATGACGTTGAATGTGATAAGGTTATCGGTGCGTATCTCCATGATGAGCCATATATGCCTGAAAGAATGACAAGAGGTCTTTATCAGAGAGGTGTTGAATAATGAATATACGCCTTATTGAAAGAGACGGAGTAAAGCCTGACATTCCAAAGTATCAGACTGCAGGTGCAGCGGGCATGGATCTTGCGGCATTTGTAAGCGAATCTGTTACTATCAAAGCAGGTGGAAGAGCAAAAATTCCAACTGGGATTGCAATTGAGCTTCCGGACGCGGAATGCGCAGGATTTGTAATGGGCAGATCTTCTCTTGGGGCTAAATACGGTGTTTGTCCATCGAATGGGGTAGGGCTCATCGACAGCGACTATCGCGGAGAGATTTTTGTAACGTTACAGAATAATGGCGACGAAGATTTTGTCGTAAATAATGGTGACAGAATCGCTCAGCTCGTTATTGTAAATATCAGAAGACCGGAGCTTACAGTAAAAGATGAGCTTTCTGATACAGTCAGAGGCGAAGGCGGCTTCGGCAGCACAAATAAGTAAAAGACACTTTTTAACGTGTTTTTAATAAAATATTATATAAAAAGAGGTATAAGAAAATGAAATTTCATGTTTATGATGTAGTTCGCGGTGGCGAATATGACATGACAAGAGAAGAACTCGTTTATCAGGTACAGTATATGGACAGAATGCTTAACTTCTGCTTCGACCACGTACGTAACGACCCTGAAGAATATCTTTTCTGGGACAAGGAATCCTGGATGATCGAAGACGCTTCCAGAAGACGTTTCATCCGTTACTACGAACTCAAGGGTAAGGTTCTCCGTGATATGACAGGTCATAACATCCACGACCTTGCATTCGAATTCCACCCAGAAGAAGCTATCAGAATCGAACTCGCATAGTTTTTACTGAAAAATTCTATTTTGAATAATATAAGGAGGAGAATATGAATAAGATCACAAGCCCAAGAGAGTTTTTTGGCGTTGAGCCGGGTGCAGATCGCACAATTATCCGCTGGGATAAAATCTGTGATTATTTTGAACTGCTTCAGAAAGAAAGCCCATGCATTCAGGTAACTGATATGGGTCCATCAACAGAAGGCAATAAGTTCCTTAAAGTCATAATTACCTCTGAAAAGAACATGAAGAATCTTGAAAAATACAGAAAGATTTCCATGTCTCTTGCAGATCCAAGAGGTCTCACACAGGCACAGATTGATGCTATGGTAAAGACAGGTAAGACAGTCAGCGTACAGAGTATGAGCCTTCACGCAAGTGAAATCGGCGGTACTCAGATGGCTCCTGTTCTTGCACATAGCCTCCTTTGCGCAGATACAGCGGAAAAGAAGAATATTCTTGAAAACGTAATCTTCGTAATGGTGCCTTGCTTCAATCCTGACGGTCAGCTTATGGTTTGCGATTGGTACAACAGTACTCTCGGCACACCAGACGAAGGCTCAGGACTTCCTTGGCTCTATCATAAATACACAGGTCACGATAACAACCGAGATGCATTCGCACAGAACATCATCGAATCCCGCTATATGGGTCAGATTCTGTTCCACGAATGGATGCCTCAGAGCTATCAGGATCATCACCATATGGGCTCCTATGGTGCTCGTATGTTTATCGCTCCATACTGCGAACCTGTAAGACCATATACAGACCCACTTATCTGGCGTGAACTCAGCCTTTATGGCGCAAATATGGCATATAAGTGCGAAGAAGAAAATGTTACAGGTATTTCCAACGGCACACAGTATCCAGGCTGGGGTCACTACGGCTACCACTGGATTACAAACAGCCATAATATCGCAGGTATGCTTACAGAGTCTGCAAGTGCAAGACTTGCAACTCCACTTTATATCCATCCAACACAGCTTCAGGGCAACAATGATATGACAATGCCTGCGTATGAACAGCACGGCTATTTCCCACATCCATGGGAAGGCGGCTGGTGGAAGCTTTCTGATATCGTTCTTCAGCAGTATACAGCAGCTATGGCGCTTCTTGATACAATGGCTAAGAACAGAGAACAGATTCTCAAGAATATGGCTCAGAAGGCTCTTCGTCAGACAAAGCGCGGCGCAGAAGATGCAGAAAAGGCGTTCATCATTCCTGCAGAACAGCACGATACAGGTACAATGTACAAGCTCATCAAGATTCTTCTTGATCAGAACATTGAAGTCAAGGTTGCTGTCAGTGCTGTTACAGCGGGCGGCAAGATGTATCCTGCAGGCTCATATATTGTTCCTCTCGATCAGCCTAAGTATGGTGTAATCAAGAATCTCCTTGATATTACAATCCATCCTGACAATCCGTTCACACGTACACCTGACGGTGCTCATACAGCATTTGACGCAGCTGCTGATACAGTCGCTGAATATATGGGCGTTGTCTGCGAAGCTGCAAACGGCGAAGTCAAGGGCAGAATGAAGAAGGTAACTGAAGTGCCTAAGTTTGATATCGCTATCGAAAAGGCAACAGGTTACGTCATCTCTGCTAAGGAAAACGACGGCTATAAGGCAGCTAACCTTCTTATGAAGGCAGGCTATAAGGTATACAGAATCGACGTATGTCCATGGAAGGACTTCTACGTTGAAGGTGATGCTGAAAAGCTTGGCGAAATCCTTAAGGGCTTCAAGTTCAGAATGGTCGATAAGAGATTTGATAAGCTTACAGAAATCAAGCCTCTCAAGGTTGCAATGTACCAGAGATACTTCGGTGGTAACGCTGATGAAGGCTGGGCAAGACTTGTTCTTGAAAACTTTGCATTCGATTATACAACTGTATTTGATAAGGATATCATCGGTGGCGCACTTGATAACTTTGACGTGCTTATCCTTCCAAGTGATGGCAAGGAAATGCTCGTTGGTCCTATGAATTGTAAGAATTCTCCAAACGTACAGAGACTTCTTTCTTACATGGGCACACCACCTGCAGATTATCAGAGCGGTCTTGGTGCAGAAGGCGGACAGAAGATTGCTCAGTTTGTAAATAACGGCGGCAAGCTTCTTGCTATCAATAAGTCCTGCGACTATGCTATCGAAACACTTAAGCTTGCAGTCCAGAATATCGTTGCAGGTTTGCCATTGGGCAAGTTCAATACACACGGTTCTACACTCAAGGTTAATATTGATAATCAGGACACAGTTGCTTATGGTATGCCTAAGCAGGGTCTCGTATTCCACTGGGATGGTCCTGTATTCAAGATTACAGAAAGAGCTAACGCACAGAAGTATAAGTACGTTGTCACATATCAGGACAAGAACGTGCTTCAGAGCGGTTTGCTTAATGGTGAAGACCTTGTTAAGAACAATGGTGCTGTAGTCAAGGCTGAAGTGGGCAAGGGTACTGCTATTCTTTATGGCGTATCTCCACTTAACAGAGCACAGACTCACGGTACGTTCAAGCTGATTTTCAACGAATTCTATCAGCACTAATATAAATTATAATGCAGGGCGGAAAGATTTCCGCCCTGCTGATATTCCATTATGGAGGAGAAAATGAAATTATCTCTTGTTATTCCAGGTTACAATGAGGAAAAAATTATAGCTTCTACAATTGAACAGTGCGAAAGCTATCTTTCTCAAAATTTTACTGATTTTGAGCTTATTTTTGTTGATGATGGCAGCCGCGATAATACAAAACAGGTTGCAATGGACGCAAGTAAGCTGAAAAGCACTAAAATAATCGGTTATCCGGCTAACAAGGGTAAGGGCTGCGCAGTAAGAACGGGTATACTTGCTTCGGAAGGTGATATCGTCGTCTATACTGACGCGGATCTCGCATTCGGTCTTGACGTTGTCAAGAGAGCATATAACGAAGTTGACGGCAGAAAGCTCGACCTTTTGCTTGGCAGCAGACAGAATGACGGTTATGAAAATTATCCGTTTATCAGAAAGGTTGCGTCGAAGGTATTCCTTATGGTGCTCAGAGTGTTTGGTCTCAAATATTCAGACAGTCAGTGCGGCATCAAGGGCTTGCGAGGTGACTTTGCGCGAAAGGTTTTTGCAAAGTGCACAACAGACAGATTTGCCTTTGATTTTGAAATGATTCTCATTGCAGAAAAGATGAAGGGAAAAATTGGTGAGTTCGAGGTTAAAATCGTAAATCATAGAGAATCCTCTGTAAATATTATCAAAGACAGTATAAATATGCTGAAGGAACTTGTAAGGATTAAAAAATATGTCAGAAAGATTTAAGAAGCTTCTGAGAAATGAAGAGCTTATAGTGGGCTTCGCCTGCTTCATGCTTCTGCTTGTTCGTTATTTCTGGCAGGGAATAGCATATTATCCGCAGATGGACGACTACATACAGTATCATAACTATGCCTCTTTCTATGGTGGTGTGGTATCTGCTGTTGAGAGTCTTGGCTTGCTGAGAGCGAGACCTCTTGCGGGGGTTATGGATATTGCGGTATGGTCAAAATTCTGGGGCAATATGCATTTTGTCGTTATGATAATTTCGGCTATGTACGTTATGTCCGGCATACTTTTCAAAAGAGTATTCGAAAAGTATTTCAAAATGTCCAATTTGTTCTTGGTGATATACCTTTTATCACCATTCTTTTTTGAGGCGGTATATTGGATATCAGCATCGTCAAGAATTGTCGTCGGCTTATTTTTTGCATCATGGGCATTGTATTTATTCCAGAGATATTTTGAAACTGACGATATAAAAAAGCTTATAGTTTCGTTTGTTATTCAACTGGCAGCATTTTGTATGTATGAGCAGGCAATGGTCATCTCAATAACAGTAACAATGTTTGTCGGTATTTTCAGATTATTCAAAAAAGACAAGAGAAGCCTGACAGCCTTTATTACGTTTGTAAATGTAGTGCTGTATTATCTTATAACCAATATCCAAAGCAGCAGTACGCTCTACGACAGTCGAATGAAAATCATTCTTCCGTTTATGGGAAATGGATTTTTGAAAAACTTTGACAAGAGCTGGAAACAGTATGAAGAAATATTTACTGAAGGCTGTGAAAAGTTAATGACAGAAGGGTTTGTAAAGGGGATTAGCCTTACTGCAAATCCTGCGGGGATCGTTGCAATATTGCTTGTCCTGGTGTTTGCAGCAGCATTTATTATTGTTTCTTTAAGTAAAGAAAAGGCAGTGAGCAAGGATAAGAAGTTTAACGTTTTACTTATGATTCCGGTTGCTCTGCTTATTGGATTTGCTCCACTTACTCCTTTTTTTGTCATTGAGAATGCATATATTCCAATGCGTAACGGTATGATGGCAATGCTTGGTATTGCGATGCTTATCGATGCAGTTGTAGTGACTATATTAAGAAATAAAAAGGCAATCGGCATATTGTGCGCTGTAATGGCATTTTGCTTTACAGTATCTGCATTCAGTGAAACAGACACGTATAGAAGATCTTACGTTGAGGATGCGAAGCTTGCTCAGACGGTTGCAGGGGTTGAACTGACGGAAAACACAGCCATAATCGGAATCGACGAGCATTGGGTTAAAGATCAGGTGTTTATGTACAAGGAACACGTGTCCGCAACGTCAGGAAGCGCATGGTCATTGACAGGTATGTTGCGTTGTGCACTTGATAATCAGCAGCTTACGCTGGTTACGCCAATCTCTGCCGAAGTTCCATATATGAGCTGGAGCTATGAAAGTAAGAAGCTTTCCAATTTTGATATGGTGTATCATTACACAGATGGTCAGCTTGTAAAGCTTGACTATGAGCAGACAGGTGAAAAGACCTATGAGCTTTCTGCAGACGGAATGTCTTACGGGAAATTATACGACGAAAAGGGCATGGGAGTGCTTGAATTATATGATAAATAAACTCATTGATTTTATTAAAAGTGACAAGTTCAAAAAGCTGTTCAAGTTCGGCTGTATAGGTGTGCTCAACACTCTCGTTGACTATGGCACCTTTGCACTTTGTCATTATCTGTTTGGCGTAGGCAAGTTTCTTGCACAGTTTCTTGCAGTTGTAGTTGCGGCGACAAACAGCTATATTCTCAACAACAATATTACGTTCAAGAAGGAAAAACAGACAGGTATCGTGGCATACCTGAAGTTTATGAGTGTAAACTTCATTTCAATCGGTATGAGTCTTGTGATGATGTATTTATTCTCAGACGTATTGGGACTCAAGCCTATTATTGCTAAGATTCCGATTTCTATCTGTACAATTCTGCTTAGCTTCACAGTATACGACAAACTTGTATTTATAAAGAAAAAGTAGTTTAAGGGGTAATGGTATGAATGCTGGTAACATTGAGCACGGCAAATATAAGGGGATAAACCGTGAAGAGATTATCGAACATATTGAAATGAATCTTGAGCATGCCCGTCACGTTGAAAATGAAAGACTCAGTCTTAACTCCATTTTCTCAGCTATCGTAGCCGGTGTGCTTGCATTCACGCTCGATACAAACAATATGTTTGTGGGTTTCTTCAGTATGACTTTCCTTGAGCTTCTGTGCGTATTGTCGATGCTTCTCAACAAAAGATGGACTGATGTTTTCGGTGCGCATACAAAGGTGGCTCAGAATCTTACAAGAGAATTGTACGGCGACGAAATGCAGCTGAATGATTTTTATTATCATAAGCACACACCTGATACATCCAAATGCAGTCCGTTTATAGAGAAGCTTATCACCATAAGAACCGCTCATCTTTTCAGTGGTTTTTACTGGACTATTTTTATTATGGTTGCGGCACTCTGGCTTTATTACGGCGTAAATATTGTGCTGGGTATTATAAGATTATTTGTTTAAATCAGAGGTTTGAAGATGAAAATTAAACTTATGGCTTTTGACCTTGACAATACGTTGTTCAATAAAGAGGGAAAGCTTGAAGAGAACACAAAGGCTCTTTTGCATAAATGTATGGATAACGGCGTGGTTGTTACTATTGCGACAGGCAGAATGTATCCATCGGCAAAAAAGGTTGCTGATGAAATCGGTACAGACGCACCGATTATCTGCTATAATGGTGCTTGTCTTCGTGGCAGAAACGACGATAAGCCTATTATGATTCAGCCTGTGGCACAGGACGTGCAGAAGGAAATTGCAGCGCTTTGTAAGGAGAGAGGACTTTTCCTGCAGATGTATGCAAATGACGAAATCTACGTTACAGAGCATAATCATTATTCACAGCGCGACCCTGACGCGAAAAATGCAAAGGTGAATGAAATTGGTGACTTCACAAAAATTGATCCGTTTATTACACCTAAAATGATGATTTATAACGATGCAGACGTGATTACTGCTTTGGAAAATGAGTTTGAGCCTTTATATGAAGGCAGAGCGTATTTTGCACAAAGCTCGGCTACTTTGCTTGAAATTATGGACTGTAGCGTGAATAAGGGATTTGCTCTCAAGAACCTTGCTGAAAAGCTTGGCATAAAGCAGGAAGAAGTGGCGGCTTTTGGTGACAACAGCAACGATTTTGAAATGGTTGAATGGGCAGGAATGGGTGTTTCCGTTTCCAATGCCATCGATAGCCTTAAAGTGGTATCTCAGTATATAGCAAAAGCAGAGCGTAATAAGGGCGTTGAAGAGGCTATAAATTATTTCTTTGAAAATGATATGATATAGGGTAAAAGGCTTGTTCAGACAAGCCTTTTTATCTTGAAATAGAGTGATATTTATGATATAATTATTCAAATGGGATATCACAAAAGTAAGAGGTTATAATGGAATATATAATTATAGCTATCGGTGTCCTGCTTGTGATTTTGTCATCTGTGATTATTATCAGACAGAATAAATTGATTGCACGTCAGGGCAATACCGAAGAAAGAAGATATATAGAGCAACAGCTGTCTGCGATTGTGGCAAGACAGGATGCACTCAACGGCAAGATTAACGATGATTTTCGTAAGATTGCCCAGTATCTCAGCGATAACAGCATGCAAAATGAGCAGAAGCTTGAAAATATCCGCAAAACGTTGTCATATAGTATTGCGCGTATGTCCGAAGAAAACACAAGACATCTTGATAGTATACGCAATACCGTTGATGAGAAGCTTCAGGATACACTAGACAAGAAGCTTAATGAATCCTTCAGAATTGTTTCTGAAAGACTTGAGCAGGTATATAAAGGCCTTGGTGAAATGCAGAATATTGCGTCGAGCGTGGGCGACCTGAAAAAAGTTCTTTCCAACGTAAAGACGCGTGGCGTACTTGGAGAAGTACAGCTTGGTGCGATAATCGAGCAAATTCTTTCGCCTGAGCAATATGACCGCAACGTTGCGACTAAAAAAGGAAGTCAGGCTAATGTTGAGTATGCGGTAAAGCTTCCGGGCGATGAGTATGGTCCGGTATGGTTGCCGATTGATGCAAAGTTTCCTGCAGATGCCTATGCAAACGTCGTTGATGCTTATGAGCGTGGTGACGTTGCTGAAATTGAAGTGGCACTCAGACAGCTCAAGGACAGACTTCGTTCGTTTGCAAAGGATATAAGCACAAAATACATAGACCCTCCGTATACTACAGATTTTGCAATAATGTTCCTTCCGTTTGAAGGCTTGTATTCAGAGGCTGTACGTATGGGTATGGTTGAAATATTGCAGAATGAGTATAAGGTGAATATTGCAGGGCCTACAACGATGGCGGCACTGCTTAACAGCTTGCAGATGGGCTTCAAGACACTTGCAATACAGAAACGCTCCGGCGAGGTCTGGAATGTGCTTGGTGCTGTAAAGACCGAATTTGACAGCTTTGCAACAGTGCTTGAATCGGCTCAGCGCAGAATCAATCAGGCGAATGACGACCTTGATAAGCTTATAGGTGTAAGAACAAGAAAGATACAGCGTACGCTTAAGGATGTTGAAGCGACTACGTATGAGATTAAAACATCAGAAGAGGAATAGTATGTATAAACTTATAAAAACAAACGGTAAGGCCAGACGCGGTGAGTTTACAACTGCTCACGGTACTGTGCAGACACCTGTATTTATGAACGTTGGTACTCAGGCGGCAATCAAAGGCGGCCTTGATGCTACAGACCTTGAAAAAATCGGCTGTCAGGTAGAACTTTCCAATACGTATCACCTTCATGTCCGTCCGGGTGATGAAGTTGTAAAAAAGCTTGGTGGTCTTCATAAGATGATGAACTGGGATAAGCCTATTCTTACGGACAGTGGCGGATTTCAGGTTTTCTCCCTTGCAAAGCTTCGCAAAATCAGTGAAGAAGGCGTAAACTTTAATGCGCATACAGACGGCAGAAAGATTTTCATGGGTCCGGAAGAAAGCATGAAGATTCAGTGGAATCTCGGCTCCGATATTGCAATGGCATTCGACGAATGTATTGAAAATCCTGCACCGTACGACTACGTAAAGAAGTCTTGCGAAAGAACAACAAGATGGCTTGAAAGATGTAAGGTTGCTCTTGATGAGCTCAAGCAGAGAGAAGATACAGTAAACCCTGGTCAGATGCTCTGGGGTATCAATCAGGGCGGTACATACGAAGACCTTCGTGTATGGCACATGAATGAAATTGCAAAACTTGACCTTCCGGGTTATGCTATCGGTGGTCTTGCGGTAGGCGAAACAACAGAAGAAATGTACAGAATCATCGATGCTGTTGCACCACACATGCCTGAAGATAAGCCAAGATATCTTATGGGTGTTGGTACACCTGCAAATATTATCGAGGCAGTAGCACGCGGTATCGACTTCTTTGACTGTGTTATGCCTGCGAGAAACGCACGTCACGGTCATATTTTCACTTCTCAGGGCATTCTCAATATCAAGAATGCGAAGTATGAGCTCGATACAACTCCACTCGACCCTGAATGTGATTGCCCGACTTGCCGTAATTTCTCCAAGGGATATATCAGACATCTCTATAAGGCAGGAGAAATGCTCGGTATGCGTCTTTGTGTCACACATAATCTTTATTTCTACAATAAGCTTATGGCTGACATCAGAGCGGCCATCGAAAATGATACTTTTGACAGCTTCCGCGCAGAAAAAGTTGCATTATACGAAAAAAGAATCTAAAGGAGAATAAAAAATGCCAGCAGAAACAATGCAGATGTTGATGTCTTTTGGTTGGATAGTGCTCACGTTTGTGATTTTCTATTTCGTGCTTATCCGTCCACAGAAGAAGAGAGAAAAAGAAGAAAAGGCTATGCTTAACGCACTTAAAGTAGGCGATAATGTAGTTACTATTGGTGGTATCACAGGTAAAATCGTATCCATCAAGGATGACCTCCTCGTTATCGAAACAGGTGCAGACAGAGTCAAGCTTAACTTCCAGAGATGGGCCATCCGCTCTGTTGAAGAAAAGAAGGCTTAGTAATAAAAATATGAAACCTCTGATATATTATAGTAAAATATATCGGAGGTTTTTATATGAAAGAAAATCTATGTATCCCGTGGAAAAGGATGTTATCAGGAGCTGTTGTAAGCGTATTGGTGACGTTTATTCTCACTTTTATAATTACCTTGCTGTGTAACTCCTATATTATTTCGATTAAAATTGCAAGAATGAGTATGTTTGCTGTTGCATTTCTTTCTGC
>JAFYNW010000332.1 GCA_017547995.1 Clostridia bacterium
AAACACCTCATCCGTCAGCCTACGGCTGCCACTTTCTCCTCAAGGGGAAGACTATTTCTGCTCACCGCTTAAGCTCTTTTGAAACACGCGACTATCGCGTGTTTTTCTTTATACAACAAAAAAGCACCCATCTGGGTGCTTTTTCTATGCCTTATTCAATTCAAACGTCTGCACCATTTCGATAATTTTGGACGAAATGATAACAGTAACGAGAGAATATGCGATTTTGACGAATGGGATGTAGCTGAGGGAAAGACCGAGCACAGTCAGGTCTGTCAGCAGATAGCATCGCGCGATGCTCCATCCGGTCTTTTTGGAAATGACGAGAGCGAGAGAATCGTCGCCGCCTGCCGCGCCCCCTTGTCTTACAACAAGACCGACGCCTACGCCCACGAAAATGCCGCCGAAAATGGCGCACATAAGTGGTGAATGGCTGATGTCAGGCAGCATATAGCCGATTTTTTCATAGATTCTGTAAAAAACAGAGAACAAAAGGCTTGCTGTAATAGCGTTGCCGAGAAAATCCTTGCCCAGATATTTTGTGCCAAGCAGGAAAAGGCTTACGTCCATTACAAATCCCGAAAACGCAGGGGAAATGCCAAACCAATGCTGGATGAAAAGTGTCATCCCCAATATTCCGCCCTCTGTGACAGGGGAGCGGGAATGAATGTTGAACATCCCGAAAGCCAATATGGCAGAGCCGAGAATCAGCATGGGAAGATGTGAATATTTTGACTTCATAAAGTTTCCTTATCGTTTATTTGCACAGATAATTATACTCACATTTATGCATTCTGTCAAGTGCTACTGCTTGTCATCGATAATATTGCCCTTGAGGATATTTTCCTCTATCATCTTTTCGGTGTAATTCCATACGTGTTCCGAGCCCTTCTTCGAGCGAATCTGACGGTTGTAAATACGGGAATATGTCACGCCATGCTCGCGCCAGCTGTCGCCATCGTTGGAATTGTTGAGGAGAAACGGCTGAAAATTGTCCATAGCCCTTGCGAAACGTGCTTCAGAAGTTTCACAAGCCTCGAATTCATGGAAAAGAGCAATAAGCTCGTCCCTCTGCCCGTCAGGCAAAAGACCGAAAATACGCTGTGCTGCCTTTTCCTCGCGCTCCTGCTGACTGTCCTTGCCGTCATCGCCATAAGCGTAAGTATCTCCCGCGTCAATCTCGACTATATCGTGAATGAGCGCCATCATCATAGCCTTCGCCACGTCGAAATCCTCGTTGGAATACTCCCTGAGCAGATAAATCATAATAGCCATGTGCCATGCGTGCTCGGCATCATTTTCGCGGCGACCATTGCCCGTAATATTATTCTGACGGAAAATATTCTTTTCTTTGTCGATTTCAAGGATGAAATCAAGCTGTTTTTTGAATCGGTTATCCATAATATCTCCTGATTTTTCGGTTGATTTACTATCGTTATTTATAATTATAGCAAAACGGCCAAGGTTGTCAAGCATAGCAAAATATGGTATAATAATCAAAAATAACTGCTGTCAAGGAGATTCTGCTATGAAACGCTCTGAAATAAATAAGGCCCTCAAGGACCTTGAGGCAATGTGCAAAAAGCATTGCTGTTATCTTCCACCATTCTGCCATTTCACACCTGAGGAATGGGCGGAGAAGGGCCACGAATACGATGAAGTACGTGACTGCGCCCTCGGCTGGGACATCACAGACTACGGCATGGGCAATTTTGAAAAGATGGGCTTTTCCCTCATCACTATCCGCAACGGCAACCGCAATATGCCTGAAAAATACCCTAAGGTCTATGCCGAAAAGCTGCTTTTCCTCAAGGAAGGCCAGTATGCCCCTAACCATTTCCATTGGTACAAGACAGAGGACATCATCAACCGTGGCGGCGGAAACGTGCTCATCCGCGTTTATAACAGCCACAAGGACGAAAGCATCGACTATGAAAGCGACGTTACTGTCCACACAGACGGCAAAACCTACACAGTCCCT
>JAFYNW010000333.1 GCA_017547995.1 Clostridia bacterium
AGCCTCCATACCCATAATTTCCTACTATAATTATACCACCAAAGAAAACAAGTGTAAAATAGATTTTTTGAATAAATAAGGGATGTGGAAAACTGTACACAATTACGTAGGGGACGACGCCCCCGGCGTCCCGTCGTGAAAGCGGTATCTGTGATGCATCAATCAGGACGGGAGGAGCAAGCACCTCCCCTACATTTTAATTTTATATTATGCAGTAACCTTTCCGCTATGTCCATTTGTGAGGAACGAACACACAAGGGGGTCCAGGGGTGCTCCCCTCGGGCAAGGGGTCCGGGGGTTTCTTGCACTCCCGGGGCATCTTTGCTTCTTTTGGGCAAACATAAAGAAGTCGTCGAAGACGTCCCTCGATTTATCGAGGCTGATATCTTTCTTTACAATATAAACTTTGTCCTATAATTTCTCTCCCTCCGTCACACATTCGTGTGCCACCTCCCTCCTCAGAGGGAGGCAAGATAATTGAATTGTACAAACCGAAGGAACTCCCCCAATTTATTCAAAAAATCTATTTTACACTTGTTTTCTTTGGTGGTATAATTATAGTAGGATAATTTGGGTACGGAGGCTACAAAATATGGAATATGAAGGTCGAATCTGTCGCTCGCCTATGGAGCGAAGCGCATATATGCTGCCTGTCGCTGTAGGCTGCTCCTACAACGGCTGTCTTTTCTGCGGTCTTTTCAAGCATCTTAAATACCGTGAGCTTCCTCTTTCCCAGATTGAGGAGGAAATCAACCGTGTTGTCAAGGCAAACGGCAACCCTGAAACTGTTTTCCTCGGTGACGGCAATGCTTTCGGCATCGACTACGAAAACATGAAGCACATCCTCCGCTACATCAAGAGCAGTTTTTCCAACTGCAAACGCATTCACATGGACGCGACTGTCACAGATATTTCCCACAAAACCGACGAACAGCTCAAGGAAATGTATGATTTAGGCGTCCGTCTGCTCTATCTCGGCATCGAAACGGGGCTTGACGACGTGCTTTTGCAGATGAACAAGGACCATCACACGATGGCTGAGGCCGCTCATCAGATTGAGCGTCTGCACAAGGTGGGCATCGACTATGCCGCCCATATTATGACGGGTATTGCAGGCAAGGGCAGAGGCATCGAGAATGCCGAGGCTCTGGCAAAGTTTATCAACCAAACCCGTCCGACAAAGATTTGCAATTTCTCAATTTTTATCCACAGACACGCCGCTATGTACAAGCTTATCGAAAAGGGTGAGTTTGTTCAGGCGAGTGAATTTGATAACGTTGTGGAGGGACATCGTCTGCTCCAGCTTATCGAGGTGGACACTTATATCGACAATATGCACGACCTGCTTGAATTCCGCGTAAAGGGCAACGTGGGCCGTGACAAGGCGAAGATGCTCAAGAAATATGAGGATTACATCGCCAGTTTCCCTGAGGAAAAGAAGGACTACGCGCCTGTTATGGAATGGTAAAGTCCGGATAGCCGAGCGATATGTTGCACGAGTGCAACATTGCGGTGTGATAAATCACATCAGATACGGCGGACCGTCGAGGACGCCGGTCCCTACGAGAATGTAGGGACAAATCACGATTTGTCCGCGGTGCATTCGTGAATGCACCCTACACAGATTGTACCGTTTTCCACAGGCTGTTTATAACTTTTTGTATTATTTTCAAAATCAAATACTTTTCGTTGCAAACGTCCCTTGAAAAATTATAAAAAAAATGGGAATTTTCGTAAAATAATTGTTGACAAAATGCCATCACTGATGTATAATCTAATTTGCGTAACTGTGATTGCGTAAACGTCAAAAATTACTCCGGCGACAGCCGATGAATATAGGAGGTGTACAAGCATGATTCGTACTTATCAGCCAAAGAAGCGTCAGAGAAGCAAGGAACACGGTTTCAGAAAGAGAATGAAGACTAGAAATGGTAGAAAGGTTCTCGCAAGCCGCCGTGCAAAGGGAAGAGCTCGCCTTACTCACTAATTTTAAAAAGTTATTGTAAAATAAAGGCGCATTATTTCAATGCGTCTTTTTAACTATCTTTCCGAGTAGTCAGGTGAACTTATGAAAAACACTCAGTCACTTTGTTTGAACTACAGATTCCGCCAGCTCTACAATCGCGGCAAATCACAGGTTGCCCCGAATCTTGTAGTATATTGCTCAAAGAATCGTGAAAAGACGGGGGATAACCGTCTCGGGCTTACTGTTTCGACCAAGGTCGGCAAAGCAGTCATCCGAAACGCTGTCCGCCGCAAACTCAGAGAGGCATACCGTCTCAACGAAGACCGTGTGCTTAAAGGGCTCGATATCGTTATCGTGGCCAGAACACGCGCAAGCTCGGCGCAATACAAACACATCGAAAAGGATATGCTTTACTGCTTCAAAAAGCTTGGCATCCTTACAGGCAATGAAGAAGAACAATAATGAAACACGTCATTTTATGGTGCATCGGCTTTTACAGAAAATATCTGTCGGGGCTTAAGAAAACACCAACCTGTCCCTTCATTCCAACCTGCTCACGATATGCCTATGAGGCTGTGCAGACACATGGTGCGCTGTATGGCTCTTTTTTGGCGCTCAGACGCATATTGCGATGCAACCCATTCACAAAAGGCGGTTACGACCCTGTCCCGCCTAAACGAACCAAAACTAAATAAGGAGAACACTAATGCTCGACATTATAGCTGTCCCATTTGGCTATATCATGCGACTCATTTATGAGATCATCGGCAATTATGGCCTTTCCATCATCGCATTCTCTCTTCTTGCGAAGCTCGTTATGCTTCCATTCTCCATCAAGACAAAGAAGAGCATGCTCGATCTCCAGCGCATCCAGCCAAAGCTCAATGAGCTTCAGAGAAAGTACGGCAAAGACCAGCAGAAGCTTAACATGGAAATGCAGAAGCTCTATCAGGAAGAAGGCGTAAGCCCATTCGGCTCCTGCCTCCCTACTCTCATCACATTCCCAATCATGATTGGTCTTTACTACGTTATTTCCAAGCCTCTCAAGTACTTTATGGGACTTACAGCAGCTGAAATAACAACACTCTCCGAAATCCTCGGTGTTACAAACGAGAACGCTTACACAATGGAAATCCAGCTCGCAGGTCTTATCAGCGAAAACTTTGATAAGGTTGCTCACGTTTCCGATAAGCTCATGAACGTTGACTTCAACTTCCTCGGCATGAACCTCGCTACAACACCAAGCTTCAAGGTACTCAACCTCTTGTGGATTATTCCAATCCTCTCCGGTATCACTGCATTCATCCTCAGCAACATCACAATGAAGATGCAGGGCACAGGCGACGCGAATAACGCAAGTGCTTCCACAATGAAGTATATGATGCCTCTTATGTCTGTTTATTTCGGCTTTATTCTGCCTTCCGGCCTCGGCATTTATTGGATCGCTAACAACGTTTTCTCGGCTCTCCAGGAAGTGCTTCTCGGCATCTTCATGAAGCCAAAACAAATTATGGGGGATTTCACTATCAAAGGCGAATACACCACTAAGGGGGATAAATAATGCTTATTTCAAAGGAATTCAAAGGAAAGAGCATTGAAGAAGCTATTCAGATCGGTCTTCTCACACTTAACCTTGACCGTGATGATGTGCAGATAGAAGTTATCGAAAGAGAAAGCAAGGGCTTCCTCGGCTTCGGCAGAAAGGACGCTGTTGTAAAGCTCACTTATGACGATGGTCAGAAGGAAGAACCTGCTATCGTTGCTGCTCCTGCTCCAAAGCAGGAAACAGTAAAGGCTGAAGCTCCAAAGCCTCAGCAGCCAAAGAAGGCTGAACCAAAGAAGGAAAAGCCTGCTAAGGCACCAAAGGCTGAAAAGCCTGTTGAAAACAAGCCTGCAGAAGAAGCAAAGGCTGAAGCACCTAAGGCTGAAAAGCCAAAGAAGGTTATTACAGCTGAAGAAGCAGCTCACACAGAAGCTGTTGCTGAAGACTTCCTCAAGGGCATTCTCGAAATCATGGGCATCAACGCTGACATCAAGGGCTCTGTTGACACAGAAGAAAGCACAGTACATATCGAGCTTTCCGGCGAAAATATGGGCTTTGTTATCGGCAGACGCGGCGAAACACTCGACGCACTCCAGTATCTTGCAACAATCGTTACAAACAAGGCTGAAGACAGCCGCTGGAGAGTAAGCTTAGATACAGAAAACTACCGTGAAAAGCGCACACAGGCTCTTGTTGCTCTCGCTAACAAGACAGCTTCCACAGTAGCGAAAACAGGCAAGAGCATCGCTCTCGAGCCAATGAATCCACAGGAAAGAAGAATCATCCATTCTGCTCTCCAGGATAACAAGAACGTTACAACTTTCTCCACAGGTCAGGAACCAAGAAGAAAGATTGTTATCGCTCCTCAGGGCCAGACAGCTAACAGCAAGAAGCCTGGCAAGCCATACCACAAGGGCGGCAAGAAGAGATAAGTTATCAGAATCAAAGACCATCCATACGGGTGGTCTTTTTTATATCTTTCCCCTTGCCTCCCTTGTGTAAAGGGAGGGGGACCATCGGTACGATGGTGGAGGGATTGTTGTGAAGTGAAAAGTGAATAGTGAATAATTGCGGTGTCTCCGACCGATTGAATAGGGTGGGATGTCGGCAAGCGCCATCCCCTACATTGGATTGTGCGTAGGGGACGGCATTTATGACGTCCCGAGCCTTCTCCAGCAGGAGAAGGGGACCGCGTAAGCGGTGGATGAGGTGTCGTTATTCTTCGGGAGAGAACCTATCCAATGCGCCGCAGGCACCTCAATGTCCCAAATGGACAATTCATGTCGCAAGCCACTTCATAATAATATTTGACATTTTGGCAAAAAATAAGTACAATATAATATAATACACTCGCACAATATTTTGCTTAAAAGTAGCCAGTGATTAAATCAGAGTGTGTTTAGCGGCGAGATATTTTTTGCCAGAATGGCTAAAAGCCGCAGGCAATACTTTGTGTATTAACGAGGATTTTTAGCCTTTATTGGCGGAAAAAGAGCCGCTGATGAACGCACTATTGATTTAAGCGGTGGTTACTAAATGAACTGAAAGGACTATCCACATGACAAATACAATCACACTTAAAAACGGCGTCCGCATCGTTTACGAGCACGTGCCATCCATCCGCTCCTGCGCCCTCGGTATCTGGGTTGAAAGCGGCTCCCGTCACGAGCCTGAAGAGCTTTCCGGCATCTCCCACTTCATCGAGCACATGATGTTCAAGGTCACAGACAAGATGAATGCCGCTCAGCTTGCCGAAGCTTTCG
>JAFYNW010000334.1 GCA_017547995.1 Clostridia bacterium
CGATAAATCGAGGGGCGTCTTCGACGACTTCTTTATGTTTGCCCAAAAGAAGCAAAGATGCCCCGGGACTTTCGTTCTCCCGGACCCTCTATCGACCAGAGGGGACACCCCTGGACCCCTTGTGTGTTCGTTCCTCACAAATGGACAGGTTGGGGAAGGTTACTGCTCGATATGTCATCAATCTGTAGGGGACGGCATTTATGACGTCCCGTAGCATAGCAAAGCAATAAACAAAAAAGCCACTCGGTTTGAGTGGCTTTAAGTATATCAATTAAACAGTAAGGTCCATTTCGACCTGGAAGTAATACTGTGAGTGCTCATAGTAAAGTTCCATGTATTCGATAAGTTCTTTATCTGCGCTGTATGCCTTACGCTCGATGCACATAACAGGAGTGTTAGGAGCGATATCCATAGCATCAGCAAGAGTCTTTGTAGCCTTGTCTGCGGAAATCTTCTGAATGCCCTTGCCAAGCTTTACGCCAAACTTGTTCTGGTAGATTTCATAGATAGAATGATTTTCCACGTCGGACTGAGTGATAAGGCTGCCGTATTCCTCAGGGAGATACATCTTGGCATAGCCGTAAACAACGCCATCCAGCATGTGAGCGCGGATGATGCGTACGCATTCGTCGCCAAGTTCCTTTTTGAGAGCTGCATCGAAATAAGGAGGTGTCTTGATGAGACCGATGCTCTTTACAACGACCTTTGGTGCAGGGTCCTTATGCTTGAGAATATTGTTGACTACTGTGAGGGTGGAAAGGTCATCGCTTACCGCCTTAGTTTTGACAAAGGTGCCCTTGCCCTGACGAATCACGACAAGACCTTCTTTCTGCAAGATCAAAACAGCGCGACGAACGGTAATGAGGCTGACACCAAAACGTTCTACTAAATCTTCGTGTGTGCCGATAGAACCGCCCTCCGGATACTTGTGTTCCAAGATTTCCTTTTTGAGTATCTGAACAATTTGCTCATACATTGGGACGGATGAATTTTTGTTGATCATAACTATTATCCTCCGTTTTTATTGTTCTTTGTAGTCACATGACCTTTAATATTTTTATAATATCACATTTTAATATTCATGTCAATAAAAAAAGTAAAAAAATGTAAGAAAAACTGCATACTATTTGTAAAATGTGTATAAAAATACAGGGCAAATTCATTTGTTATATAACAAACGAAATGAGGATGAAATCTATCGATATATAGATAAAACCTATATAAAAACGTCTGAAAATAAGAAAATCAGTACTACGCGTGAGTTCATATAATATTCATATTCCATCCCGACAAGTGAATAAACCGCATACACTGTGAGGGGTAAAAACAGCGGGAAAACCAACCCTGAAAGTACGATAAAAGGGAGAGCCAGCCATATTGCCAAAAAATAGTTTGACATTCAAAGAAAAGTATAGTATAATATAAACCGCTACAAAGATTTGAACTTCAAATTAAAATATATCCGGGAGAAGATATGGCAATCAGAATTATTACAGACAGTACGTGCGATATTTCAATTAAAAAGGCCGACGAAATGGGTGTGGAAATCGTGCCGCTCAAGGTCACAATCGACGGCAGGACCTACCTTGACAAGTTTGAGCTGACAAATGAGGAATTCTATGAAAAGATGGCGAAGGCGGAGGAAATCCCTGTGACGACTCTTGCCGCCCCTCACGATTTTATCAATATTTTTAATCAGTACCCTGAGGACGATATCGTCTGCATCACAGTTTCCTCTAAACTGAGCGGCACGTATCAGTCGGCCGTCATCGCAAAGGCGGAAACAGAGCGCGATAACGTCTATCTTGTGGACAGCTGCAACGTAACGATAGGTGCGGCAATTCTCGTCGAGAATGCCGTTAAAATGGCTGAAAATGGCGTAAGTGCCGCTGATATCGCTGCAAAGCTCAACGAAATCGCCCCAAAGATTGAGCTTTATGCCGTTGTAGATACCCTCAAGTATCTCGTCAAGGGCGGCAGACTTGGCAAGGCATCGGGCGCTATCGGCACAGTCCTCGGCATCAAGCCTGTGCTTCGCGTCAGCGACGGCAATATCGAAAGTGTGGGCAAGGAG
>JAFYNW010000335.1 GCA_017547995.1 Clostridia bacterium
AGCAATGCCGCTCGTCATGGAAATCTGCGCCATTGTCATAAGCATCAGCGCACCGCAGGCTGCGAGAAATCCGAGGTATCCCTTACCTCTCATGCGGCACATAAGCGCTGTGTAAAGCACTGGCATGAGAAAGGCGGAATAGGTGACAATGCGCGCGAGTGTGTACGAATTATAGAGGAAAACGGCTGTGGCAAACAGGAAAATAATGTAAATTATCGTTACCTTGCCGACGTGCTTGTAAAGCTGTGAAACGTCGAAAAGGAATGGCAGTGCGAAGGCAAGCGGAATACCGATTATCATACCGATAAGGGGTATTGGCTGAGCAAAGGCGCCGAAGTCGATGATGCAGCTGATGATTATGCCGAGAAGCGCCATAAATGCGCCCATTATGATAAGGCCTTTGTCGGTTTTCGGGCGGTATGAAGAGTCGAGGAGAGTGCCTACCTCGATGGCGTCGCCCATTTCAAGCACAGCCTTTTCCTCGGCTTCCTCCTCGGTCATATTCATATCGAGGAAGGCGTTTTTCTGGTCTTCGATATGGTCGGAAAGCTCTTTTTCCACCCTTTCGTGGGCCTTTTTCCATCGAATCTGTTGGAGAGTCTTAGCTATGAAATCATCCTTAGTAAGCATAGCTTACACCGCCCTTCAGCACTTTATTTACAGTTTCTGTAAAAGATTGCCATTCGGTTTCCTTGACTTCAAGGGCCTTTCTGCCATCTTTTGTGATGGAATAATACTTGCGTACTCTTGCCTGACCTGCCTGCGCTTCATAGCAGGTGACAAGGCCGTTTTCTTCCAGATTATGTAAAAGCGGATAGAGGGTGCCAGCCTTGAGGCTGAAGGTATCGTCGGACAGAGTTGCCAGCGTTTCAATCATCTGATAGCCGTACATATCCTCGCGGCTGAGAAGCTTGAGGATGAGCATGCCCGTCGAGCCGGCGAGCAGGGATTTGTCGAATGCCATGGTGTTTTCTCCTTTCGTGGGGGTGTTGTTTTGCGGATAACCGATGGTCGAGCCTACGATTTGATTTCGGGATGCCGAGGGCGTCATCCCCTACGCTGTTGTAGAAGCAATTCACGAATTGTACGTATGGAATTGTGTAGACCTTCGATATATCGATTATCTATATATAGTATATATCGGTGGTCGATATATGTCAAGGGGTTTTGTGGAAAATTATAAGTTATAAATAAAAGTGAAGAGGTTATTTAATAAACGCCCAAAGGGCTACACCTCATCCACCGCAAGCGGTCCCCCTTCCCCTCAAGTGGAAGGCAGTGAAAAAGCCACCCGGATGGATGGCTTTTTATTTATTCAATTATTCTTATTCCAATGTGATAGTTTTTTCTGTCTGGCCTGCCTTTGCGCCGCTTACCTTGACTGTAAACTGTGTGCCCGCCTTTGCCTTGACAACCCACTTCATAGCCTTTGTGAAGGCATCGTGCTTACGTGTATCGATATTTTTATAGCCGTAAGAGGAATTTACGCCCGAGAAGCCTTCGATATGGCCAAGTGTATCGCACTTTTCGCCGATTACCATATCACCGTCAACGTTGACCTCAACCTTGACAGGCTGGTCAATCTTCAGCTTCTTTGCCTCGTTGCAGACGAAGGTTGGGAGATAGCCGACGTTGGAAACCTGCATAGTCACCTTATAAACGTCATCGCCTACCTTTTCAGCCATCAGCTTATCGATATTGAGCTGAGGGAGTGTGGCAGCCATTCTGAGGCAGAAGTTTGTATTCTTTTCAACTTCCTGTTCGAGATAGCCAGGAGGGCAATTCTGCCAAGTATACTTGAAGTCGATGGAGCCGATTTCAATCTTGCCAAGCTGTGGATGGTCGAATTCTTCCCATTCCTTGATAGGCTTGCCGCTCTTGAGGACAGGCACGTTTTCGTCAATCCACTTATAGCAAAGCGCCATCTGCTGCTCCTGTTCCTTCGGAGTCATAGGCTTTGTGCGAGGATAAACGTTTGGCACACCTGCGCGGATTGCGAGGTCCCAGAGCTCTGCTGTGTAGGTTGGAATACCCTGAGCCATATACATCCAGTCGTCGAATGCGCCGGAGGAATAATTTACAGTATCTGTCAAAAATGCATCGAAGATATTGAAGCATTCGTAGCCTGTTTCTTCCGTTGCCATAGCACCGATTTCCTTGAACATACGCATATCGCGGCCGTCGGCATTCTTTTCAGGCATTGTTCCAGGAGGATAGATGTAGCAGCCGCCGCTTGTATGGTATGTGACACCGCAGCAGATGTTCGGATGTGCGATGACGAAATCGGCAACCGCCTTGTTTTCAGGATTGGAAAGCGGATACTTGCCCGCACCAGGCTGACGGACTTCAGGGAACCAGCCGAGAGGATAGTTTCTGTTGAAGTCGAGGTTCCACTTGCCTTCTGCAGGCTGTATATTTATACCGTCGAAATCGACGATGTGACCTTCAGGATAAACGTTATAATACTTGCCGCCGAAGTCGGATGGGGAACGCTTTGTCATGATACGATGGTCATACTCAGCTTCCTTCCATACGCCGTTTGGAGACTCGATACGCATAAGACGAACAACGCCGTCGCCATCGATATCGGATGGATGGAGGCCAGGAGCAGGCTTATCGAATGGGTATGGACGGTTGACAGAGCGGAGCTGTTCGAAGGATGTGAGATATGTTTCAGCGCCGTCAGGAGAGATACGTGGAATGACGTAAACTGCGTTATTATCGAGCAAATGAGTGATTTTTTCGTCGTTTCCGTACTTCTGGACGAGGGTAACGATGAGATGTGTAGCCGCCATGGAGCCTGTGACTTCACCGGCATGGTGGTTGCCGTCGACGTAATAAGCAGGCTTTGTCAGCACGTCGCCCGTTGCAAAATTAGTGATTTCGCAAGCCCAGACTTCGCGGTTTTCAGGAGTTGTGCATATAGAAGACACCTTGATGAGGTGTGGATAATCGTTGGCAAGTTCTTTGAGAAGGTTTGTCAGTTCTTCGTAAACGTAGTAATGGTCGAAGATATAGGGTTTCATCGTCGTTCTCCTTTGAGTTTGTTTTGCCTTATTATACACCTGTTGAGGTGAAAAATCAAGGGGATAGTTGAATAATTATGTATATTTTTTGAATATTTATGCAATTATGCAGAGGAGTGAATGAGTGACAACCCCTCCGTCTTTGCGAAGCAAAGCCACCTCCCCTTACACATGGGAGGCTTGTAAAAATGTATCTGCGATGCATTGGATAAAGCGGGACGTCGAGGGCGCCGTCCCCTACGGATTGATGAATAATGAATGAGTGTTGTGTCTGCGACGCTATTGAATAGGTGGGACGCCGAGGGCGCCGTCCCCTACGTTTGCGGACGATCAATGCTCGCCCCTACGGAAGTGAGGCAAAAATAAAGGGGTGGCTGAGCCACCCCTTAGGATACTATAAAATTACTTACAGTACTTGTTGAACCATACGGAGATTTCTTCCATACGGGAGAGTCTGTTCTGAGGCTTACCGGAACGGGAGAGTTCGTGGTTTTCACCGTGGAAGAGACACATCTTTGTAGGAACGCCCTTACGCTTAAGAACGTTGAACATCTGGATTGGTTCACTCATCCAGCAACGGTAGTCTTCATCGGACTGGATGAAGAGTGTTGGTGTTGTTGCGTTGAAGGAGTACTTGAGTGGAGACTGTGCCCACATCTTTTCCCAGTTTGTCCATGGATCAGCCATAAGCTGAGTCATGTTATGGTTGAAGCCGATGTCTGTTGTGAGACCCTTGGACATGTAGTTGGAGATAGAACGCTGTGGAGCAGCAGCTGCGAAGCGGTTTGTATGGCCGATCATCCAGTTGATCATGAAGCCTGCATAGGAACCACCGCAGATAGCGATCTTATCAGCATCGATATCAGGGAATGTTTCGATACAGTGGTCAACGAATGCCATGAGGTCCTGATAGTCAGGGCCGCCCATATCGCCGATGAGAGCGTTAGCGAAGTCATCGCCACGGCCGTCAGCACCGCGTGGGTTTGTGTAGATTACAAAGTAGCCTTCGTTAGCCTGAGCCTGCATTTCGTGGTGGTAGATACCGCCGAATGCAACCTTTGGACCGCCGTGCATGGAAAGTACGCAAGGATACTTATGGCCTGCCTTGTAGCCTGCTGGCTTGATTACGAAGCAGTCGAGGTCTACGCCGTAATCTGTTGTGAATGTTGTATATTCAACAGGAGAGATTGTCTTTGTATTGAAGAATTCTTCGTTGAATGTGGAAATCTGTGTTTCTTCGCCTGTAGCGAGATCCATTTCATAGATTTCGTTGAGCTTCATGCCGCGGAATGCGATCATGAGGCACTTATTGCCATGGATTGTGATAGCGTTGATGCCGCCAGGAACCTTGGAGAGAACCTTTGGCTGATCATTTTCCATTACGCAAAGTTCGGAATCAACTCTGTTGACTCTGAGGAAGTAGAGCTTGCCGTCTACGAACTGAACCATTGCGTTGCCGCCGCCGTAAGCTGCGTCGTTGGAGATACCGCCGCCGATTGTGTGGTCAAAGAAGCCAACTTCACGGCGTTCCATTGTCTTGCAGTCGAATTCGTAGCAAGTTGGGTTATGCCATACGCCCTTTTCGTTCTTCTTGTTAGCTGCGAAGAAGATAACGCCATTGTTCATCCAATATGCGCCACCGATGTTTTCGTCAACCTGTGGGATGAGAACCTTGAGTTCGTCCTTTTCGATGGAGTAGAGGTTGAGGGAGCCAGCGCCGCCGGATACGTCAACGTATTCGTTACCAACGAACATAACGTACTTCTTGCAGGAAGAAAGACCAACGGAGTTAGCGTTCATGTATTCAGGAGTAATCTGCTTGCCTTCCTTTGTTGCTGGGTCATAGATAACAACAGCGGAACGTGTTCTGTTGATAACGCCGCGGCCGTTGAACCAGTGTGGAAGTTCTTCGAATACGATGTAGTCCTTGCCGAGCTGAGCGCGGTTTTCAGGATCCTTTACTTCTGTAAGCTTCTTGTTGATGTTGAGAAGGAGCTTGCCGTCTGGGAGGAAGTCGATCTTGGAAACTGCGTATGGGAGTGTGTAAGCGAGCTGAGCTTCACCGCCATTGATGTTGATGCGGTAAACGTTAGTAGAGCCCTTCTTGTTTTCGCCTCTCTGGGATGGGAAGAGAATTGTATCATTGGATTCCCACCAGAAAGAGCGTTCTGTATTTGTAGCTGTAAGCTTCTTGATTTCCTTTGTTTCAGCATTGAGGAGATAGAGGTTGGACAAATACTTATTGCCTTCCATATCTACGTCGTGCTTTACGAAAGCGGCGTGCTTGCCGTCTGGGCTGTATGTAATGCCAGAGAGGAACTTAAACTGTTCAAAATCTTTATATTCAACTTTTGTTCTCATTATTATTCTCCTCCTATGCCTTTAAGTGTGCATCATACCAAGCAAGAATTTCTTCCATTCTCTTGATACGGTTTCTTGGCTGACCGGAACGGGAAAGTTCGTGGTTATCGCCATTGAATACTACCATCTTAGCTTCACAGCCGTGGAGCTTGAGAGCCTGGAACGTTGCAATACCTTCTACGAGCCAGCAACGGTAGTCTTCGTTGGAATGGATAACGAGAGTTGGTGTCTTTGCGTTGTTGAGGTACTTGAGTGGGGACATATTCCAGAGTGCTTCAGCATTTTCTTCTGTGCATGTCTTATGCTGATCCTTTGTGAAGTGTGCACCGATGTCGGATGTGAATTCGAATGTTGTCCAGTTGGAGATACAACGCTGTGTAACAGCTGCCTTGAAGCGGTTTGTATGGCCGATTACCCAGTTTGTCATGAAGCCGCCGTAAGAACCGCCGCCAACACCAACGTTTTCCTTATCGATGTCTGGGTACATTTCGAGGCACTTATCTGTGAATTCCATAAGGTTATCGTAGTCAACTGTGCCGTACTTGCCGAAGATGTCAGCGAAGTCGTTGCCGCGGCCGTCGGAGCCACGTGGGTTACAGTAGAGTACGAAGTAGCCAGCGTTAGCCCAAACCTGCATTTCGTTGTGGAATACGGAACCGAATGCTGTCTTAGGACCGCCGTGGATATGGAGAATTGCAGGATACTTCTTGCCTTCTTCATAGCCGATTGGCTTCATAACGTAGCCGTGGATTTCATAACCGTCAGTTGCTGTGAACTTGAGGAACTCAGGTGTGGAGATGGAAAGTGTTGCCCAGAGTTCGTCGTTATGATGTGTAATCTTCTTTTCAACGCCGTTTTCGAGAACGTAGAGTTCTGCGATTTCGTTGCCGCGGAGACCTGCGAAGAAGATCTTGTCTTCAAAGATATCGAAGGAGTTAACTGCGCCGTCTGTTGTGATAACGTCGGAAGCATTGCCAGCAAGGTCAACGCACTTGAGGTGGCCGTGTTCAGCAACTGTTGTTACGTAGTAAACCTTATCGCCAACAACCTTGAAGCCTGTGCCGCCGCCGAGCTTAGCGTCGCAAGCAACGGATTCACCGCCGATGCCTTCGTCGTTGTCGAGGATTGGCTTCATTTCCTTAGTTGCCCAGTCCATGAAGTAAAGAACAGGAGACTGATTGCCACCGATCTTAGAACCGTCGTGAGCTGTGATGATGATGCCGCCCTTAACGAATTCGAAGCCGCCGCGCATGTAGAGCTTACCAGCTGGGATGATGCATTCGAGTGTGCCGTTAGGGATGTTATAGTGGTAAAGGCCTGGCTTGCCTGTGCTTACGTCCTTGAATTCTGCGCCTGTGAAGAGAACGTCTGTCTTGCCTGGGCAGAGAACGAAACCGGAAACGTTGAACATTTCTTCTGTTACAGCAGAGAGGCCTGTCTTTACGTTGTAGAGGTAGAGTCTTGTGCGCTTCTTGTTAGTTACGCCAACGTTGTTCATCCAGAATGGGGATTCATCAAATACTGTGTAACCAGCTCTGTGAGGAACAGAGTTATCGAAAGAAGCTGTGAGAATGTAGTTTTCGCAGTCGATCTTGACGAGCTTCTGAACAGGAGCGTCAACTGTGAAAGCATGAGCTGCTTCGCCGCCGTTTACGTCGATTTCGAAGAACTTTGTCTTGCCCTTTTCCATATCGCCGCGCTTTGCTGCGAAGAGGATTGTGTGGCAGTTCTTCCAGATGAAGTTCATAGCGTCGTTGCCAACTGTAAGCTGCTTATTTTCACCAGTAGCTACGTTGTAGAGCCAGATATTGCTGTTGTAATTGTTCTTTTCAATGTTTGTGTCCTTTACGAAGTACGCAACATAGTCACCCTTAGGTGAAACAACTGGATTAGATACAAATTTGTAGCTAAGGAATGTGTCCACTGCAATTTTGTTCATTTTGGTTCCTCCATTTTGTATTTATATTTTATATTTATAATTTTATTCCGTTGGCCTCCGTGGAGAATTGGAAGGAACGGGGAGCAGGATAAGCCCTTTCACGCCTTACCCGCATCCATAGATATAATACACCAAAACGAAGAAAAAATCTATGTTTTTTTATGCATTTTTCTCGAAAAAATCCATTTTTGTAAGCTTTTACAATTTAGATGTATCTTTTTTGTGAACTATACACAAAGAATATAATGTTATATAATGAATATAAAGTAGAATCTCCTGAGTATTGTATAATCTTGTAGGGGACGGCGC
>JAFYNW010000336.1 GCA_017547995.1 Clostridia bacterium
CCCTGCGCTGGAAAAGCCCATTGCGATGAAGGTTAAAAAGTGTGTGATGTCGCCGCCGACTGCCACGGCAGAAAGGCCTGCTTTGCCCAAAACCTGTCCTACAACCACCATGTCCACCATATTGTAGACGACCTGCAGGAGATTTGACAAAAAGAGCGGCCAGGCAAAAATCACAAGCTGCTGTGAAATATTGCCCTTTGTAAAGTCTTTGATCTGAGTTGCCATTTTTGATTCCTCTTTTGCTATTGTTAATATAGTTAATTATAGCATAAGATGAATAATTATGCAATAAAAAACTGCCCTCTTGTGAGGACAGTTTTATTTGACTAGAACTTGTTTACGTTGCTGTTCATCATTTTGCTCTTCCACTTGCCGATTTTGAATACGACTGCGGAAATCATTGCACCAAGAGTCCAGGAAATCATAAGGGACGCATAGAGAGCGATAGGATTGCCGTGTGGATGCTCAGCACTCTTTGTAAGAGCTGCGATTATGTAAGCCGCAGGAATACGGAGCACGATTGTGGAAATAACGGAAACCCACATTGGTGTGACTGTATCGCCCGCACCACGCATAACACCGCCGAAGCACTGTGTGATAGCTACGCAGATATAGCCGATAGCCATTACGCGGAGCATTCTTACTGCAAGGTCGATGAGAGCTTCTGTTGTTGTGAACATACCGATGAGAAGATGACCGAAGAGAAGGATGCAGAGTGTGATGACTGTGGAGAAGCCGACAGCCATGAGTGTGCCCTGCTTTGTACCGAGCTTAACTCTGTCATACTTGCCTGCGCCAACGTTCTGGCCTGTGAATACGCTCATTGCCTGACCGAAGGACATATTAGGCATCATTGCGAAGCCGTCAACTCGCATAATAACTACGTTACAAGCGATGACCATTTCGCCCATTGCATTTGTGAGGTTGAGAACAACCATACCAGCTGTTGCCATGATAGCCTGTGTGATGCCGGATGGGATACCGATTTTGAGGATGCGGCCTGCAACCTTTGGGATAAACTTACAGCTCTTGAGGTTGAGGTCGAAAAGATCGGACATACTTCTTAACTTCATATAGCAGAAGATAGCCGAGATGCCCTGTGCGATAACTGTTGCAAGAGATACACCAGGAACGCCCATACCTAAGCCTGCCACGAATACGAGGTCGAGGATTACGTTGAGGATTGCGGCTACGCAAAGGAAGCCGAGGGCGGAAACCGAGTCACCGAGGCCTCTGAGAATACCCGAAAGCATATTATAGAAGAAGAAGCCTACGATACCGATAAAGTAGATGTTGAGATAGTCTGCGCACCACTGAATGATAGATTCCGGTGTTCCAAGAAGCTGAAGCAGCGGCATGGAAACCATCGGACCGATAATCATAATAAGAAGTGTTGCGATGACCGAAAGTGCGATACAGTTACCGATGCTCTTTGTGAGACCTTCACGGTTTTTCGCACCGAAATTCTGGGAAACTACGATACCTGCGCCTGTTGCGATACCTACGAAGAGTGCAAGAAGCAGATTGAGAATAGGGCTTGCTGAGCCTACTGCCGCGAGGGCGTTGTCACCGACGTAGCGGCCTACAACGATGGAGTCGGCTGTGTTATAAAGCTGCTGTGCAATATTACCCAAAAGCATAGGCACGGAGAATTCTGCGATTCTCTGCCATGGAGCGCCCTGAGTCATATCCTTCGCAGCGAAGAGAGACTTAATGCTCATATTTACCTCCGATATTTTATTTTTTACTTATTCTTATATAATAATATATTACAGAGGTTTTTGCAACAGTTTACAGAAGAAAAATTGTATACATTTTGTGAATAGGGAAATTTTGAGTATAGCATAAGGGAGAATATTTAACATCCTCCCTTATATTTTATGACGGGAGCGACAAGCGGCTCCCCTACAATTATATCTCCGGTTAAAGATATTTGCGGATATCCTCCGAAAGCTTCTGCTCCATATTGATGAGTTTTTTAGCGATATCCTTGGATTTTTCATCGGCCGCTTTGAATTCGTTGAGGTATTTATTGAGGGATTTGACACCCATATTACAGCCGTCTGTCATAAGGCAGGCAACTGTTTTGTCCGAATCGTCCATGGCAAGCTTCATATTTGTCTTGAGCCATGACATACTCTTGGCCATTGGGTTGGGCTCCTTGCCCTCGTCCATAAAATTATCCAGCTCTTTTGCGATTTCGTTTCCGAGCGTCTGATGCTCTCCCCTGCTCTTTTCGAGAGTGCGGCGGAATTCAGGATTATCCACGTGATTCATCACGTCGTTTATCGAGGCAACGCCCATTTTTGCCCCTGCATCGCACTCGCGAAGCAGACGAATCGTATCTTTTTCAATCATATTTTCCACTCCTTTTTGTTGTATTGTTGGCGGAAACAGGGCGGATTATGCACAGTAAGTCATTTTATTGTGCAACAAGCAGGAGATTTTGAATGAACGTTCAGAATGGCAAACGTTATGGTGTCTCGATTTCCTTTTCCAGATTTTCGAGGCGGTTTAATACGTCTTTCAGCTGATTCTGTATTTCCGTCATCTGTGCTTCGCCTTGCTGTGCCTCGAGAAGCTGACGCTGTGTTGCCGTTGTGCATATAGTCTGGGCTATCAGCATTAAGAAATTGCCGAGGCTGTTTTGCTCGTCCGAAGTCATATCGCCAAGCATGGCAAAGCCGAGGATTACGGCAAGTGCGCTCATAACCTCGCCCGGCAGATTGAAAAAGCTTTGTGAAAACATAAAAACACCCCCGCATTTATCTATGCAG
>JAFYNW010000337.1 GCA_017547995.1 Clostridia bacterium
CGTCATCCGCGACGGCAGGCTTGCCACAACAAAAGCACCCAAGGGGCATTATCTCCCGGGCGGCGGTATAATGGATGGCGAAAGCCATATCTCCTGCATCATCCGCGAGGCGAGAGAGGAAACGGGATACGAAGTGACTGTTGGCGACTACCTCTGCTGTGCCGAAAAATACTGGAAAAACGGCGAAAAAGGATACTTCCATCCTGTCCAGTATTATTACTCGGGCGACCTGGGTGAAAAGCTGGGGGAGTCTCAGGAATGGGACACTCATTTCGAATGGCTCGACCTTGATATGCTGGAAAAATCCATGGTAGTCGACGCTCAGATATGGGCAGTAAAAATGTACATAAACAGCCTGGCCAAACTGTAGAATTATTTGTGCTTTATTGGAAAAACTGATTTATTTTGCCACTTTTTATTGACAAAAAATGTAATTTGTGGTATTATATTAGAACAATAAAGCCAAATGAGGTACTTTCCATGAACTTTACTTTCGCAGTAAAAGTGAAGAAGGGCAAAGCGGCTGTTGCGGCTGGCCTTTTCAAGGGGGAAGTTTTGGCAATTTTATACGAAAAATAGGTCCACTCTTAGTATAGGGGTGGATTTTAATTTTTCCTGAAGAAAAAAAGAAATACATATAAAGGATGGTTTACTACTATGCAGGTAACAAACAAGCACGTACTTGAATGGGTAAAGCAGGTCGAAGAACTTACTAAGCCTAAGGAAGTCGTATTTATCGACGGCTCCGAAGCACAGCTCAGCGCTCTCAGAGCAGAAGCTCTTGCAACTGGCGAACTTATCAAGCTCAATGAAGAGCTCCTCCCAGATTGCTATCTCCACAGATCCAATCCAAACGACGTTGCTCGTGTAGAAGACAGAACATTCATCTGCACAGATACATTTGAAGCAACAGGTCCTATCAATAACTGGATGAAGTCCGACGAAGCATACGCAATGCTCAACAAGATCTATGACGGCTGCATGAAGGATCGTACAATGTACGTTATCCCATACGTTATGGGTCCTGTCGGTTCTCCTTTCTCCAGAATCGGCTTTGAAATCACAGACAGCATCTACGTTGTTGTTTCCATGGCTATCATGGCTTTCATCGGCGAAGAAGTTATCAACATGCTCGGTGACAGCGATTATTTCGTAAAGGGCATCCACGCTAAGGCTGACGTTGACCCTGAAAAGAGATACATCTGCCACTTCCCAGATGACAACACAATTATGTCCATCAACTCCGCTTACGGCGGTAACGCTCTCCTCGGCAAGAAGTGCTTCGCTCTCAGAATCGCTTCCACACAGGGTAAGAAGGAAGGCTGGCTCGCTGAACATATGCTCATCCTCGGTATCGAAAATCCACAGGGTGAAACAAAGTACATCGCAGCAGCATTCCCATCCGCTTGCGGCAAGACAAACCTCGCTATGCTTATTCCACCTGAAGTTTACGCTAAGGAAGGCTATAAGGTATGGTGCGTAGGTGACGATATCGCTTGGATCCACGTTGGTGAAGACGGCAGATTCTGGGCAATCAACCCAGAAAACGGCTTCTTCGGCGTTGCTCCTGGTACATCCGCTAAGACAAACAAGAACGCTCTCGAAAGCACAAAGAGAGGCGCAATCTTCACAAACGTTGTTCACAACCTCGAAAACAACACAGTATGGTGGGAAGGCATGGATAAGAACCCACCAATGAACGCAGTTGACTGGAAGGGCAACAAGTGGGACGGCACAATGGGCACAAAGGGTGCACATCCAAACTCCCGCTTCACAGCTCCAAAGCAGAACTGCCCATGCATCTCCTCCGAAGCTAACAACCCTAACGGTGTTCCACTTTCCGCTATCTTCTTCGGCGGCCGTCGTGCTAAGGCTCTCCCACTCGTTTACGAAGCAAGAGATTTCGAACACGGCGTATTCGTTGGCTCCGCTATGGCTTCTGAAACAACAGCTGCTGCAGCAGGTGCAGTTGGTGTTGTAAGACGTGACCCAATGGCTATGCTCCCATTCTGCGGCTACCACATGGGTGACTACTATGCACACTGGCTCGAAGTTGGTAAGAAGGCATCCAACCCACCAAAGTTCTTCAACGTTAACTGGTTCAAGACAGACGACGAAGGCAACTTCATGTGGCCTGGCTTCGGTGAAAATATGCGTGTTCTTATGTGGGCTCTCGACCGTTGCGATGGCAAGGTAGGCGCTGATGAATCCGCTCTCGGCTTCATGCCAAAGCCAGAAGACCTTAACCTCGAAGGTCTCGACATGACAACAGAAGACGTTAAGAAGCTTCTCGAAGTTGACAAGGAAAGCTGGAAGGCTGAAATCGAATCCATCGAAGCATTCTACGCTAAGATCGGCAAGTACCCAGAAGAAATGGCAAAGCAGATCGAAATTCTCAAGAAGAATATCCTCGGCTAATTCAATTTCACATAAAAGACCATCCAATGAGGGTGGTCTTTTTATTTGTCCCAAAATCCGTAGGGACGGCGCCCCCGGCGTCCCGCCTTAACCAATGCATCGCAGACACAATAATTATTCATTATTCATCAAACCGTAGGGGACGACGCCCTCGGCGTCCCGCGGACAAATCGTGATTTGTCCCTACGGATTTATATGTCATAAATGCCGCAACGAAAATGCTTTCACCCAACACAACTTACATCACAACCTTGTTGTCTGCTATACGGCCGACGATATTTTCTATTCTGCCTTCAAATCGTCCTTCGTTCGACTGAACGAGCAGCATTTCAAGCTCGTCCTTTGTTGCGACAGTGTCAACAGCAATCCACGGCTGCTTGACGTAAATGCGGTTGGCAGGGTTGTTTGGAATACGTCGGCGCTCGATAAGGTCGAACTTTTCAAGCTCGAGAAATGCGCGGTGGACAGTACGCTCTGTACATCTCAGCATGGATGCCGCCTCGTCAACCGGCATGATTATGTAAACACGGCCCTGCTCGTCCTTCCAGCCGTTGTCCTGAGAAATAAATGTACGGCTGTACATAATTGAGTAAAGATGAGTCGCGAAAGGGGAGAGGTCGAAATTATAAAGGAATTTCGGTGTCATATAAAAGCTGTGCTTGAAAGAATCGTGTAAAATGTAATCCATAGTTGTTCTCCTTTTGAATCGAATTGTTTTATCGTGATTCCATTCTATCAGGAAAAAGTGAAATTTATCAGTGAAATATTTCCTAGAAAATTTCACTCGGGAGAACCGCTGTTTCGTAGGGTGCATTCACGAATGCACCGCGGACAATTCGTGAATTGTCCCTACAAGATTGTGCAAACCGTAGGGGACGGCATTTATGACGTCCCGAAAGAATGTAGGGGAGGGTCTCTGTGCCCTCCCGCCTTAACCAATGCGTCGCAGACACAACATCATTCTGAAGCCTCCCTTGTGTAAAGGGAGGGGGACCAACGGACGTTGGTGGAGGTATTGCAGATACCACAGCAAACTTCACTCCCTCGCAGGGGACGACGCCCTCGGCGTCCCGTCCTATCATATGCATCGCAGACGCCACAACTCTTCATTCTTC
>JAFYNW010000338.1 GCA_017547995.1 Clostridia bacterium
GGTGAGCTGGACATCGTGACAGAGGGCGTTATGACAGGCTCACAATGCCTCAATCAGCTTTATACAATCCTCGCATCAATTCTTTACGTTGCAGCCCCAGCACTCTCCTTCAGCATTGTGTTGTCATTCTTCAAGAACATCGCGGCATACAGACATTTTATAGCAAGCCGCTCTAAAGATATGTATATATTTTCTGACCTGAGCGACCGTTCAATCGCGCTGGCTAGTGATATTATGTCGAATAATAAAATGGGACGCGCAGTTGTTTTCTGTGATGTGAACGATGAAACGGATATCGCACTCCGCGAAAGGCAGATAATATAGGCGCAATCTGCTTCAAAAAGGAAATCGAGGAAATAGACTTTACAATGCGTAAAAGACGCAAAAGTCTTAATTTCATCGTTATGAATGAAAATGAAAATACCAACGTTATGGTGGCTATGCATCTCATAGCTAAGTATAAAAATCAGGATAACGTACATCTTCATGCATTCTATACAGGGCTCAGCCGTGAACTTCAGATTGCAGCTGCAGATAAAGGCAAGATGCGTGTCAGAAGAATCGACGATACACGCTCAGTAATACACCATATTCTCTATACGGAGGGCACTAAGTTTTTCGAGTCAGCTGTGCCACAGGAAAACGGCAAAAAGAGAATTACAGCCGTAATCGTTGGTATGGGTACTTATGGTATGGCTATGCTCAAAGCGCTGGCTTGGTATTGTCAGATGGATGGTTATGAAATCAACATCCATGCTTTTGATAAGGATAAAATGGCATACGATAAGCTTTGTGTGCAGGCTCCTGAGCTTATGAGCGAAAAATATAACGGTGTTTATGTGGAAGGAGAAGGAGCCTATTCCATCAGCGTCTATCCTGAAACAGACGTGGATACAAAAAGCTTTGCCGACAAAATCTATGCCATCGATGATATAACCTATGCTATCGTTGCTCTTGGTAATGACGAAAAGAATATTGAAACGGCGGCGTATCTCCGTATGCTTTTCGAAAGAAAGAAGGATAAGCCGGTTATTCAGGCCATAGTCCGCGATAGCGATAAGAAAAATGCCCTGAAGGATGTCACGAACTATGCAGGCCAAAGATATGATATCGATTTTATCGGTGACCTTGAAGCAGTTTACTGTGAAGACGTAATTATCGATACAGAGTTGGAAAAGGATGCGCTCAGCCGTCATCTCAAATGGGGCAAGGAAAACGAATTCTGGGATTATGAATACAATTACCGTTCATCCATTGCAGCGGCAATTCATCTCAGGGCAAAGCAGGCATGTGGTATTCCTGGCGCAAACAAGACGACAGACCAGCTTACAACAGAAGAACGCGATAACCTCGAAGCCATCGAGCATAAGAGATGGAACGTCTATATGCGTTCTGAAGGCTACGTATATTCAGGCTCACGCGACAGAAGCTCACGAAATCATCTTGCAAAAACACATTGCGACCTTGTGGATTTCGACAGCCTCAGCGAAGAAGACAAGCGCAAGGACAGTAAGGTCGGTGCAAAATAACACCCATAAAGAGGTGACGTAATGAAAGATATTTTTATCAGCTATAAAAGTGAAGACTATAAAATTGCAAAATGGGTGCGCGATTATCTTGAAAAATGCGGACTTTCCGTCTGGATGGCTCCGGAAGATATTCCGGGCGGCAGTGACTATTCGGAGCAGATTCCGGTTGCAATTACAAATTGCAAGGCCTTGGTGCTTATATATTCGCAGAAGGCTGAGAGTTCCAAATGGGTACGCCGTGAGGTTGACCAGGCTATAAAC
>JAFYNW010000339.1 GCA_017547995.1 Clostridia bacterium
CTTGTAGCAGCCTTCGTGCAAGGCTTGAGGAGATGGGCTTTGCCGCTCCTTTCCTCGGTGACCCTCTGCGAATCACAATCAACTGCCAGGGACGCGGCTACGAGCTTTACGACCATTTTTCCGCTCACGATATGGTGGCCGAAATGGCCGACGACAACAACGTCGTCATGATAGTCACCTTTGCCGATACTCCGGAGGAAATCAGCCTCATCGGTGATATTGCGGCTTATTTCCCTCTTCAGTCCGTTGAGAATACGGTTGCATTGGCTAAAATCCCCGTGCCTGAGGCTGCTCTTTCTCCAAGAGACGCTTTCTTTGCCGACAAGGAGAAAATGCCGCTTAAGGAGGCTGTCGGCCGTATTGCCGGAGAGAATATCTATATCTACCCTCCGGGAGTGCCTGTAATCGCTCTCGGCGAGAAAATCGACGAGATTTCTCTTGAATATTTACGCAGAATAAGATATAATATAGATAAAGAAACAGACGTTGTGGTATAAACCGCACACGCTGTCAAATTGCATTCATTCTCACATTTTATATAATTTTACAAAGGAGGTAACGTTATGAAAATGAAGATGCTTATCGCTATCGTCAACTCGGACGATGCCAATTCTGTAGGCCAGAATCTTATCAGAAACGGCTTCCAGATTACAAAGCTCCCTACACAGGGCGGTTTCCTCAAGGCAGGCAACACAACATTCCTCTGTGGTGTGGCTGAAGAAAAGGTTCAGGAGGCTATCGACCTTATCCGTGAACATTCCCAGAGCCGCAAGCAGATTATCCCTACTTCTTCTGAAATGGGCATCAACTTCTTCCCTGCTATGCCTGTTGAAGTTATGGTAGGCGGCGCTACTATCTTTGTAATGGACGTTGACCGCTTTGAAAAAGTATAGTATCGACCACAAAACCTTTCCCCACTCCGCTATAATCGACGGCGGCGGGAAGGACAGCCGCAAGGAAGCGGCTTTTGAAACTGCATCTAAGCTTTTTTGTGTTACAGGTGTCGGCTGCGGCACCTGTAATCAGTGTGTAAAAATAAAGGCAGGGTCGCACCCTGACTTTTTCTATATTGATGAAGACAGCCTCAAGGTTGACCAGGCACGAAGCATCATCAAGAATGCCTACACCAAGCCAAGCGAGGCCGATTTCAAGTTTTTCATCATCGATAACGCGGAAAATATGCGCGTTGAGGCTCAGAATGCCCTTCTCAAGGCTATCGAAGAACCACAGAATGCCTATTTCGTATTTCTTTGCGAAAATCACAGAGCGTTGCTCCAGACCATCAACTCACGCTGTCAGGTCTTTTCCCTTCCAAGTGAGGGCGAGAATATTGCAAACAAGCAGATTGCCGATATGGCAGCATCATTCGCCCCTGCATTTGCAGGCGAGCTTGCGCTGACAGAGTTTTTCGTCAAGGCCAGTGAGCTTCCGCGAAACGTATTTCCCGATTTTATTTTCATGTGCAAACAGGAAACCTATAAGCTGATACTCTCACAGCCTCACAAGAGAGGTCAGTTTTTAAGCATATACGATCACTTCGATAAGCTCAGCGAAGAGCTTGTCTACAATCCCAACCTTTTCACCCTCAGCTTAAGCACGGCGGCAAGCGTATGGGAAATCTACAATAAGGATATATAACAATGACAGAAATTATCGGTATAAGATTCAAAAAAGTGGGCAAGATTTATTATTTTGACCCAAACGGCGTTCAGGCTGAAAAAGGCCAGTTCGCTATCGTTGAAACAGCGCGCGGCATCGAATGCGGTGAAATCGTCATCCCTAACAAGCAGGTTGACGACGACAAAATCGTAAAGCCTCTCAAGAGCCTCATCCGCATCGCAACTGCAGAGGATATGGCTACTGTTGCGCAGAATACTGCCCTTGAAGACCAGGCTCTCAAAATCTGCGCAGAAAAGGTCAAGAATCACAAGCTGGACATGAAGCTCGTTGCGGCTGAATATACTTTCGACCGCGGCAAGGTGCTCTTCTACTTTACAAGTGACGGCAGAGTTGACTTCCGTGAATTGGTAAAGGACCTTGCAAGCGTATTCCGTACACGTATTGAACTCCGTCAGATTGGCGTACGTGACGAAGCAAAGATGGTTGGCGGTCTCGGTGTATGCGGCAATCCGCTTTGCTGCTCCACATTCCTCGACGACTTCCAGTCTGTTTCCATCAATATGGCGAAGGAACAGGGTCTTTCCCTCAATCCTACAAAGATTTCCGGCACTTGCGGCCGTCTTATGTGCTGCCTCAAGTATGAAAACGAAGCATATCAGGAACTTACACGCAACACACCTCCTGTCGAGTCCATCGTTGAGACTCCTGACGGCAGAGGCGTTGTGACTGCTATCAATCTTCTCCGCGGCAAGTGCACAGTCCGTCTTGATTCTGCGCCCGATGCTCTCGAGGTTTATAACCGCGATGACCTCAAGGTTATCCGTACACCAAGAGAACGTCACTCCATGACTCAGGAAGAAAAGGCACATGCAAAAGAGCTGAAGAAGCTCATGGACAAGTAGGTGTAATATGCTCCATATCGTTCTTCACGAGCCTGAAATACCTCAGAATACAGGCAATATCGCCCGTACCTGCGCGGCTACAGGGGCGAAATTACATATTATCAAGCCTATTCCATTTGAAATCTCCGACCGTACGGTAAAGCGTGCCGGTCTTGACTACTGGCATCTTGTCGACATCACTATCTATGAAAATCTTCAGGAGTTTTACGACAAGAATCCGGGCGCTGTCATCTGGATGGCTTCCACAAAGGCGAAGCAGTTCCATTATGACGTAAAGTACAACGACGGCGACTATATCATGTTCGGCAAGGAAACCAAGGGCTTGCCTGAGGATATGATTTTTGCCGATATCGACCACGCTGTGCGAATTCCTATGAGAGCGGAGGCACGCAGCCTCAATCTTTCCAATTCGGTTGCCGTGGTATTGTACGAAGCCATCAGACAGCTCGATTTGCAGTTGTAATTTATAAGACTATCCGAAAGGGTAGTCTTTTTTGTTATCGCTTTGCTCTCCCAATCAAGCAGGCTTGATTGGGTACCCATTAATATTTCAAGTTATTATCAGACCATTCTGCTTTCAGCGAAATGAATTCGCAGAAAGCGGAAAGTACAGTGCTTCATTTATGAAGTCAGTGTACCTGCGGTGCTATCAGATAAGCGGGAGCGGCAAGCAACTCCCCTACAA
>JAFYNW010000340.1 GCA_017547995.1 Clostridia bacterium
AACAGATTCTGTTTTGCCGTCGATACCTGCTGTTGCAAGTGTCATAAGGAATGCGTGCTGGATGCCCTTATATGCATCCTTGATGCGGAACTGTTCGTCGAGAGTATGTACCTTGCCGTCGAAGTCGCTTCTGCCCATACCGAGGCAAACTGCAGGGATACCTGCGCCGATTGGCATATTGGCATTAGTTGCGCCGCCCTTCATAAACTCAGGCTCGAAGCCGAGGTACTTGATTGTTTCAAAGTCAGCTTCAACGATAGGATTATGTTCGTCAAGTGTGCCTGCAGGAACGTCAACGTAGTACTTCTGGTCGAATGTGATTGTATCCATGCCCCAGCGTGCTGTTTCTTCGAAGCAAGCTTCTGCAAGGATAGCGAGAATCTTTCTGTCAAGCTTGTTGAGCTCTTCCTGAGAATTGGAACGGATGTTATACTTGATTGTAGCCTTCTGCACGATAGCGTGGATACCTGCATCGTTACCAGCGTGGAAGTTGGAAACGCAGAAGATTGTCTTAGGGTCATCTGGCACCTGAAGGTTGGAAATCTTTGCTACTGCGCGTGCCGCTGCGTTGAGAGGGTTTGCAACCTTGCCGAATGCGCCCATTGCGTGACCGCCCTTGCCGTAGAAGTTAGCTTCGCAAGTCTTCATACCTGTTGCCTGATAAACGATACCGCCTACACCGCCGCCGTCGATGTTGAGATAGCCGTCGACGTCGTTGTTATAGCTCATAAAGTCGCGGATACCGCCGAGGCCGCCCATACCTTCTTCACGAGCTGTGCCCATAAAGACGATGTCGCCCTTTGTCTTGATATTCATAGCGTTGAGAACGCGGATAACACCCAAAACTGCGATACAGCCGCGTGTATCGTCGCCGATACCAGGGCAGTGAATGATGCCGTCTTCAATCTTGATTTCCTTTGCAGAGCCACGTGGGAAAACTGTATCCATGTGGCCTTCGACAACGATTTTCTTACCGCCGCCTGTGCCCTTTCTTACGCCGATAGCGTTGTTGTACTGGTCAACGTGGCAATCTTCAAGGCCGAGCTCCTTGAAGCGTTCTACCATCCAGTTTGCTCTGTCAAGCTCGTCGCCTGTTGGAGCTTCGATGAGGCAGAGTTCGCACTGCTGCTTGATCTGGAGGTCTTCTTCATTCTTGATGAATTCGAGACCGTTCTTTACTTCGTCAAGCTCTGTAATTGCATTGATAATGCCCTTGACTTTATCGGATGTTACATAAGACATATATGATTCCTCCGTTTTTTTATTTATTTTCTCTAATTACCATTATAATATATTGATGGAAAAATGCAATTATTTTTTTGTTTTTGGCCACTCAATCGGCAATTCACACAAAAATGTTTCCTTGACTTTGTTCAAAAATATGGTAGAATAGATTTTGGTAAAGCGTCATTTAATATATGGGATATACTTAATGAATTGGCTTACGCCATGAATTGAAATCAAAGATTTCATGAATCGATGCAAAGCATCATGAATCGTCCTTTCAGGACATTGTGGTATCTCCGATGGATTTATTAAGTCGCACTGCGTGCTCGGTGGGACGTCTAGGGCGCCCCTACAGAATAAATTTGTGGAGAATGACGTCCCCGACATTCCACCTATTCAATCGTGCGAAGCACACCTTAATGTTACGCAGTAACAATTCATGCACTTGTGCAATTCATGCGGACACGCAATTCATGAAGCAAAGCTTCAATTCATTTCAAATCAATCTTAAATCGAAAGGAAATATACACTTATGCCAATCTGGATAGCTGTTGTTATGGGTATCATTCAGGGTTTCACAGAGTTTCTCCCGGTTTCTTCCTCGGGGCATCTTGCTCTTATGCAGAATATCGTCGACTTTGAATCCTTTATGGGCTCTCACATCGTATTTGATATCGCCCTTCATCTGGGCACACTGGTTTCTGTCGTTATCGCATTCTGGGACGACGTGAAGTTTCTCTTTGTTTCGGCAATCGACTGGGTGCGTCACGGCTTCAGAATCGAAAAGCACGAGGGCAGAAACACAATTTTTATGCTTTTCATCTCCACACTTCCGCTTATTGCGGCTTATCTTGTAAAGGATAAGATTGAGGCTGTTTTCCAGAAGCCTGTGCTCATCGGCGTGGCTCTTCTCTACACAGCATTCATCCTCTGGTATTCCGACAAGATGACGGGCGGCAAGAAGACAGGCAAGACTATGACAATCAAAGAAGCGCTCCTCGTCGGCATTATGCAGTGCATCGCGGTGCTTCCTGGTGTTTCCCGCTCGGGCTCCACAATGACAGCCGGTCTTTTCGGCGGTCTTGAACGCGGCTTTGCGGTAAAGTACGCATTCCTGCTTTCCATCCCTGCAGTGCTCGGTGCGACTGTTACAAGCATTCCTGACGTACTGGCTATGGCGTGGACGGCAAACGACGTGATGGCATTCGTCATCGGCATCGTCTGCTCGGCTGTTTCAGGCTATTTCGCAATCTTTATGGTGCGTAAAATCGCGGCAAGCAAAAACTTCAAGTATTTTGCTTACTACTGCGCTCTCGCAGGCACACTCGCAATCATCCTCGGCTCAATGGGCATTTTATAAGTGAATATTGAAAGGCATTCTGTCAGGAGTGCCTTTTTATTTTCCTGACGAGCACTGCCCGCCCCTGCTTTTCGGCGGGAGCAAGCCCCCGCCCTACAACACAACGGGACGCCGGGGGCGTCGTCCCCTACGAAATGGCACCGCAGGCACATTAAAAAAGCCACTCGCAGTGAGTGGCTTTTGTTATTCTATTTTGGTTCTTCGAGGACGTAGGCATTGCTCAGGTCGTGGCGGCCGTTTTTATAGATAACGTAGCCTTCGAAGAAATCGTTCATGCCGTAGTATTTTTCCTGAGTATAAAGCGGAATTACAGGTGCGTCTGCCATAATAAGCTTCTGCGCTTCCTTGTAAAGCTGGCTTCTCTTTGTGTCGTCAGCTTCGCCGCGTGCCGCTTCGAGAAGCGCATCGACCTCGGCATTTGCATAGCGGCTCTTGTTGCCCGCAGACGGTGTGATACTGCTGTGGAACATTGTGAAGAGTGTGCTGTCTGCGTTGCCTGCAGTACCGTGGGAAAGGATAGCCATATCAGCGCCTGAGTTAATCTGGTCAAGCACAGTTGCCTTTTCGATGAGATTTACCTCAAGCTCGACACCGATATTTGCAAAGTCGGACTGAAGGACTGTCGCCGCGCGGTTATGGTTGTCACCCGCAACGTACATCTTCGCCTTGAAGCCGTCAGGATAGCCTGCTTCAGCAAGGAGAGCCTTCGCCTTTTCGATATCGTATGGATAGTAGTTTATCTCTGTATTTGCGTCCTTGAAGTCAGAAGGAAGCATTGTATTTGCAGGTACACCGTGGTTTTCAAGCACGACTGTGCAGATAGATTCCTTGTCTGCCGCATAAGAAAGCGCCTGACGGACCTTGAGATTATCAAACGGAGCCTTTTCGTTATTGATAGCCACGTAGACAACGTCTGTCATAAGCATGGATTCCGCCTTGAGCTTCTTGTTGCTCAGCACAGCTTCAACGTCTGTCGGCTGCACCATATAGGAGAAGTCGACGTGACCTGCCTTGAGGCTGACGTTACGCATTGTGCCTTCAGGGATAATCTTGATGGAAAGTGTTGTTGTAAGCGGTGCGCCGCCCCAGTAATCGGCAAAGCCTTCGAGAACGATATAGTCGTTCTGCTGCCATTTCTGAAGCTTGAGAGCGCCTGTGCCAACAGGATTTACGCCAAACTTATCGCCCTTTTCATTGGCCGCCTTTTCGCTGATAATCGATGCGCCTGTGCCCGAAAGAGCCGTCATCATTTCGGCATAAGGCTGCTTGAGCTTTACGATAACTGTGTAATCGTCGACGATTTCCACACCCTCGAGCGCCCAGAGTGCGCCCATAACCATAGGCTGGCTCATGGCTCTTTCGAGGGAGAACTTTACGTCGGATGCCTTCATTTCTTCGCCGTTATGGAACTTTACGCCCTGACGGAGGTTGAAAAGGATTTCCGTTGTGCTCTTGTTTTCCCAGCTTTCAG
>JAFYNW010000341.1 GCA_017547995.1 Clostridia bacterium
TAATGCGGCAACTGCGGCTCTCGCGGCTCTTCTCAAGTTTGTAACACTCAACCTGCTCATCGTCAAGTTCCTTATCCCAACTGTTCTTCAGCTTCCTGAAAAGCAGGCGGCAGTTATGTCTGTAAACTTCGGTATTCTCCAGTTTACAACAGCGGCTGTTGCAGGTGCTATCGCAGTGCTCATCATCCCTGTTATCCGTAAAGCTATCAAGTAAATCATCCTATAACAAAATAAAAGACAAGGTTTTACGCCTTGTCTTTTTGTTTACTTATATTTTTCGCAGAGGTATTCGATTGCCTTTTTGTAGCCTTCGAAGCCGAGACCCTTATAGGTCATTTCGCAGTACATGCCTGTGTATGAAAGCTGTCTGAATTGCTCGCGGAGTGCGATATCTGTCAGATGTACTTCAACTGCAGGGATGCTGACCGCCTTGAGTGCATCGAGAATGGCAACACTTGTATGGGTATATGCGGCGGCATTGATGACTATGCCATCGAAAACCTTATAGGCTTTCTGGATTTTTTCGACGATTTCGCCTTCGTGATTAGACTGGAAAATCTCGTGTTCAACATCCATATTTTTACAGCAATCACCCACGTACTGCACAAGTGCCGCGTAATCCTGTCTGCCATACAAATCAGGCTCACGAAGACCGAGCATATTCAGGTTTGGTCCGTTAATTACGAGGATTTTCATATCCTAACCTCCTTAAAATTGTGTCAACAGTCTTTGAAATGTGGCGGTTGTTGTCCACTTCAACGTCTGCAAAGGCCTTATAGGCATCTCTGCGCTTTTCCCAGAGATTATTGAGGGCATTATCCCCCTGCGAAAGCGGTCTGCCGCGTGTGGCAAGACGCTCAAAGCTTCGCTTGATGAGGACAATTTTGCCATTTTGATGAAGATGGTTGTAATTTTCCGCTCTTGTGACGGCACCACCACCCGTCGAAATGACGATACCGCTCATTTTGCCAAGCTCACAGAGCACCTCGCTCTCCTCCTTGCGGAAAAGCTCTTCACCATGCTGAGTGATGTATTCGCCGGCTGTCATGCCCATCTTCTGCTCGAAATATTTATCTGCATCGACAAACTTTCTGTCGAGAGCCTTGGCAATAATTCTGCCCACAGAACTCTTACCTGAGCCAGGCATACCGATGATGACGATATTGCTCTTATCGAGGTAAATCTTATTGATTATCTTTTCAAGAAGCTGATCGCTTATGGAATTTTCTGTAAATATTTCAGCGGCATACTTCGCCTGAGCAACAAGCATTCCGAGACCGGAAACATTTTTGATTTTCAGTTCTTCCGCCTGCTGAATGAGTTCCGTTTTGAGAGGATTATATACGATATCCACGCATGATTCAAGCATTGTAAAGTTTTTAAGCTTTACCTTACATTCGCCATTATTCGGATACATTCCCATAGGCGTTGTATTTACAATGACCTGTGCATCATGGTGCCTTTCGATATTTCCGTAGTTGTCTTCACCGTTTCTGGAAATGAAAATAATTTCCCTTGCGCCCATATCCTCAAGGACGGTTTTCACTGTGCCAGATGAAGCACCTGTGCCGAGAATGAGACATTTTTTGCCATTTATTTCCATATTCTCCGACGTGAGCAGATACTTGAATCCATCGTAATCGGTGTTGTAGCCACAGAGCTTGCCATTTTTGCGCTTGACTGTATTGACGCAGCCGATTCGCTTTGCCTGCTCGCTCACCTCATCGCAAAGCTCCATAACCACCTTCTTGTATGGTATTGTCACGTTGAGGCCGTTAAAGTCACCGTTGCGGATAAAGCTTTCCACCTTATCAGGCCCGACCTCGAATAATTTATAGCTGTAATCGGCAAGCATCGAATGGATTTCCGGAGAGAAGCTATGGCCAAGCTTTTCGCCGAGAAGGCCGTATTTTTCCTTTTTCAAAGACTTTTCAAAGTAGTTATCGAGATACTTGCGCTCATTGATAAAGCCTTCATCGAGAAGAATATCGAGAATCGCGATGGCTGCCGCCGCTTCGATGCACGGCACAGCACGAGGCACGATGCTAGGGTCGTGTCTGCCCTTTATCGTCATAACGGCATTCTCCATCTTTTCCACGTTTACGCTGTTCTGCTCACGTGCGATGGATGGAGTAGGCTTGACGGCAACCGAGAAGACAATCGGCA
>JAFYNW010000342.1 GCA_017547995.1 Clostridia bacterium
AAGCTTCCTCGAGGTGCGCGAAGGCAATGAAACGGCGAGAAATCTCTATACAAAATGCGGCTTTGAAACGGCAGGCGTCCGCAAGGACTACTATGAAAAGCCGAAGGAAAACGCAATTCTCATGGTGAAATATGTTAAATAACGAAAACCCACAGTTTCTTACAGACCAGCTTGTGACCTATCTGGGCAATAAACGCGCCCTTGTCGGCTTTATCGGTCAGACTCTCGATATCGTCAAGCGCGAGCTGGGCAAGGAAAAACTGAATATCTGCGATGCTTTCACAGGCTCGGGTGCTTCGGCAAGATTTTTCAAGGCACACGCAAGCAAGCTCATCGTAAACGACCTTGAAAACTACGTCGAGGTGCTGAATAAGTGCTATCTTTCCAATAAGGAGGAGGTGCCTTTCGCCCGCCTTGAAAACGAGATGGCAAAGCTGAAGGCCCATCTTGAAAAGGGGCTTCATGCCGGCTTTATCAGCGAACTTTATGCGCCTGAAGACGATGAAAACATCAAAAAGGGCGAGCGTGTATTCTTCACAACCCGTAATGCAAACTACATCGATACAGCGCGTCAGTATCTTGAAAACGTGGACGAGGACGTCCGTCATTACTTCATCGCACCGCTGATTTTCGAGGCATCGGTCAAGAATAATACGTCGGGTGTATTCAAGGGCTTTTACAAAAACTCCTATACGGGCATCGGTCAGTTTGGCGGCAACGGCAGAAACGCCCTTTCGCGAATCATGGCTGATATCGATATTCCGATGCCGCTTTTCAGCAATTACAGCTGCGAGGTGGAGATTCATAAGGAGGATGCCAACAGACTGACGGCGAATATTGAAAAGTCCGACCTTATCTACCTCGACCCGCCTTATAATCAGCACCCTTACGGAAGCAATTACTTCATGCTCAATCTTATCTGCGATTATAAAAGACCATCGGCAATCAGCCGTATTTCGGGCATACCGACCGACTGGAATCGCTCGGATTATAACCGCGAAAAGGTGGCGAAGGAAACGGTGTATGACCTGTGCCGCAATGCCAACGGCAGATACCTCCTGCTTTCCTTCAATTCAGACGGCTTTATCGAAAAGGATGAGATGGAGGAAATGCTGTCGGAAATCGGCGAAGTACGCACTTTCCAGCAGAGATACAATACCTATAAGGCCTCGAGAAACCTCTACGGCAGGGACGTACATATAAATGAGTATCTTTATTTAATAAAAAAATACTAAAACCCTTTTCAAACGGCAAAAAATATTATATAATATTCTTTAGCCTTCTCCTCGGGGAGAAGGGTGACCGCTTGCGGTGGATGAGGTGTAGCCGTATGCGTCTGTTCAATATACACCCAATAAAGAGGATTTAATATGATAATACTTGCAATAGAAAGCTCCTGCGACGAAACTGCGGCTTCCATCAGCCGTGACGGCAGAGAGATTCTTTCCGACGTTGTCTATTCTCAGGCTGATATGCACGCCCTCTACGGCGGCGTTGTCCCTGAAATCGCGTCGAGAAAGCATATTGAAAAAATTTCCCTGGTGGTTGACGAAGCCATCAGCAAGGCGGGAATCAAAAAGAGTGACATCGATGCCATCGCAGCAACCTGTGCCCCTGGCCTTATCGGTGCTCTCCTCGTCGGTGCAAACTTTGCCAAGGCGGCAGCCCTTGCTCTCGACGTGCCATTTATTCCTGTACACCACATCAAAGGCCATATTTCGGCAAACTACATCGCATTCCCTGAGCTCAAGCCTCCATTCATCGCTCTCGTAGCGTCAGGCGGCCACACAATCATCGTTGACGTTGAGGACTACACAAAGATGAAGCTCATCGGCACAACACGTGACGACGCGGCAGGTGAAGCATTCGATAAGATTGCCCGCGTACAGGGCTTGCCATATCCTGGCGGCAAGATTCTCGACGAACTTTCCCAGACAGGCGAAAGCGGCTATTACAAGCTTCCTAAGGCGGAAATCAAGGACCATCCTTATGATTTCTCCTTCTCAGGCCTCAAGACTGCGGCTATCAACATCATCCATAACGCTCAGCAGAAGGGCGAGGAAATCAACAAGCACCATATGGCGAAGGCTGTGTCCGAAACAGTTGCAGATACAGTTGTGCCTCGCGTGCTTGCTGCTGCTAAAAACCTCGGCCGTGATACAGTTGTTGCGGCAGGCGGTGTTGCGGCAAACAGCCTCCTCAGAGCAAAGCTTGAAGCAGGCGCAAAGAAGCAGGGCGTAAAGCTCTTCGTCCCACCGCTCAGACTCTGTGGTGACAACGGCTCTATGATTGCGTGTCAGGCATATTATGAATATATGGCAGGCAATACAGCAGACCCATCCCAGAATTGCTTTGCAACAATGGCAGTTTCCGATTCTTTCTTCGAAGAAAAATAAGGAAACTCACCCGAAAAACACAATTTTGCCTTAATTGTGTACTATAATATCGATGTGAAACTATAAAAATAATAGTTTTCAACATAAAAACCAACTTACATACGGAGGAAAACGTGAAAAAAAGCAGAATTATCAGCCTTGTGCTCTGCCTCGCTCTCGCTGTTACAGCATTTGCAGGCTGCTCCAAGGCAGAAGAAGTATTTGACTTCAGCGCAAAACTTGCAGAAACAGGTATGTTCAAGGACCTCGACTTTACAAGCATCGTAAATCTCCCTGACTACAAGAACTTCCAGTTCGCTAAGGAATCTCTCGAGGTTGCAGAAGAAGATATCAACGCAGAAATCGAATCTATCCTCGCTCAGTTCCAGGAAGCAGTTGAATTCAAGGAAGGCACAGTAGAGGACGGCGACACACTCAATATCGACTACGTCGGCTCCATCGACGGTGTTGAATTCGAAGGCGGCTCCACAGGCGGCGAAGGCACAGAAGTTACTATCGGTGTTACAAACTACATCGACGACTTCCTTCAGCAGCTCATCGGCCATAAGGTAGGCGAAAACTTCGATATCGAAGTTACTTTCCCTGAAAACTACGGCAAGGAAGAACTCAACGGCAAGGATGCAATCTTCAACATCACAATCAATTCCATCGTTGAATACGTAAATCCTGAGCTCACAGATGCTTTCGTTAAGGAAAACTTCGAAGGCGTTTATGAAAACGTTGACGATATGCTCGCAAAGGTTACAGAAGAGCTTCTCAATTCCCAGAAGGTAAACGACGTATGGAAGCAGCTCACAGAAGGTGCTGAATGTGTTGAACTCCCTGAATCTGTAATCGAATTCGAAACAGAAGTGCTCCTCAACTACTATAAGACTATGGCTGCTCAGTACGGCATGGAATTTGCTGATTACCTCACAGCTGTCGGCGTAGCAAACGAAGAAGCATTCATCGAACAGAGCATGGAGCAGATCAAGGCAAATGCAGCTACAACACTTGCAATTCAGGCATTCCTCGATGCTGAAGGCATCGAAGTTACAGATGCAGACCTTGACGAATACTTCGAAGGCGAATACGATGACCTCATCGACTACTATGGTAAGCCATACCTTAAGCTTGCTATCATGCAGGATATTGCTATGGAAAGACTCATGGAAAATATGAAATAAAAAAATGCTCCACGAAAGTGGAGCTTTTTTTATGCGAAAATAAATTACGTAGGGGACGGCATTTATGACGTCCCGCCAAAATTACAAGCAATATTCCTTAATCAGCTGAGCAAGAATACCGATACCCTTTATAATTTCCTCCTTGGTCGGCGTGGAGAAATTAAGGCGGACAGCGTTGGAAATGCCGTACTGCGGGATGAGGGTACTGCCCGGAATGCAGGCAACACCGCGTTTGATAGCCTCGCGCACGAAAGGCTCACTGTTGAGGCCTTCAGGCAGATAAAACATAACGAACATACCGCCCTGTGGCTTTGTGTATCTGATATATTCAGGGAACTGCTTTTCGATTTCGCTCAGCATAAGAGCACATTTTTCGCTGTAAAGTGCAACGATTTTTGCAATATGCCCGTCATAATCATAGTTAGTGAGAAACTCGTGGCAGATATGCTGAGTCAGCGGCACAGTATGAATATCAGTACACTGCTTGCCTGTGATAAGGCGGGGAATAAGCCCTTTGTTTACATTCATAAAGCCGACACGCAGGGCAGGGGCGATAACCTTTGAAAATGAGCCGCAGTAGATAACTCTGCCATCCTCATCATAGCTTTTAATTGGCATAACTGCATCGCCACTAAAACGGATATCGCCGTAAGGGTCGTCCTCTAAAATCACAACGTCGTATTTTGCAGCAAGGTCATAAATCGCCTTGCGTTTGTGAGCAGAGGTTGTGATGCCCGTCGGATTCTGGAAATTAGGAATTATGTAAATAAGCTTCGTATCCGGATTTGCCTTGAGTGCATCTTCAAGGGCGGCAATATTCATGCCGTCATTCTCGAGAGGCACACCGACTAAGTTCGCCCCGTAGGTGCGGAAGGTGTCCATAGTGCTCATGTAGGAATATTCCTCGCAGATGACAGTGTCACCCTCGTCAAGCAGACACTTTGCAATTAAATCAGCCGCCTGCTGAGTGCCCGACGTAATGAAAATTTCATCGCGGTCGATGCCAAACTTATCGCACATACGCTTGCGGAGAGTTTCAACAAGAGGGGCATAGCCTTCGCTTGAAGCATACTGAAGCATAGCCACAGGCTCATGCAAAAGAATATCGGCGGCAATTTTCTGCACGTCAGCCATAGGGAAAAGGGCAGGGAAAGGGTTTCCACCGCCGAAAGGAATCATGGAAGGGTCGTCTGCCAGCTTGAAAATCTCCGAAATGAGAGCATCGTCGACAGCCGATAT
>JAFYNW010000343.1 GCA_017547995.1 Clostridia bacterium
CGGCGGCGTTATGCTCAGCGTTGTCTGCTTCGACCTTGCCGTTGAAGCTATCGAAACAGGTGTCGGGGTGCTGACAGTCATCCTTGCCATCGCACTCGGTGTTGCAGTTATTTACCTGCTCAACCACATTATTGACAAAAATACCAACCACGAGGTTGCTCACATCGACGAAAATCATCCTAAAACAGCCGATAATCTCGATGAACTCATTCACAGTGACCATTACGAACATCACTATGCAAAGAGACACGAAAGCAGATTCTCGCTCTTTATTGCAGGCCTTGTAATGGCGTCTGCCATCGCACTTCACAACGTGCCTGAAGGAATGACAATCGGTGCATCCTATGCGTCCAACGACGGCGTTATGGGCTCTGCGGCTCTCATCCTTGCAATTCTCATCGGTCTTCACAACATTCCTGAGGGTATGGCGGTTTCCGTGCCGCTCATCAGCGGCGGTATGCCAAAGTGGAAGGCTGTGCTCATCACAGCATCATCCGGTATTCCAACAATTCTCGGCGCGCTTCTCGGCTTTGTAATCGGCGAAATCGGCGCTCTCGGTCTTGCACTCAGCCTCGGCTTCGCAAGCGGTGCTATGCTTTACGTAGTATTCGGCGAAATCTTCCCACAGGCAATTCTCATGTACTCCAGCAAGCTTCCGTCCTTCTCAGCAATCTTCGGTGTGCTTGTCGGCATGTTAATCATCTTCGCATAAAAGATAAGGCCCTTCCTTATGGAAGGGCTTTTTTACGGACAGAAATCCAAAAATATCTGTCCTATATATTGACCTATGCACATATTTCGTATAAAATATAAATATATTATATAAGAAAGGAGTATTCTTATGAATAATAAACTTGAAAGAAAGTATGGCCTCTGGACTGCAATATGCATGGTAGTCGGCATCGTAATCGGCTCGGGCGTATTCTTCAAGGCTCAGGCAATTCTCGCCAAGACGGGCGGCGATATGCCTCTTGCGATTCTTGCGTGGCTTATCGGCGGTGCGATTATGCTTGCCTGTCTGCTTACCTTCTCATTTATGAGTCAGAAATATGAAAAAGTCAACGGCCTTGTCGACTATGCGGAGGCTATGGTGGACAAAAAATACGGCTACTACATGGGCTGGTTTCTTGCGACTATCTACTTCCCTGGTCTGACTTCCGTACTTGCATGGGTTACTGCACGATACACCCTTGAATTCATCGTATCGGCTAATCCTGACTTCCCGCTTCTCATTCCTGCGGCGCAGGGCGGCTGTATCATCGGCCCTGAATGTATCGCGCTGACACTTTTCATCATGTGCTTTACATACGCTATCAATTCCCTTTCGCCAAAAATGGCGGGCAAGCTGCAGACTAGCACGACTGTAATCAAGATGATTCCGCTTTGTCTTATGATGGTGGCAGGTGTTGTTTACGGTCTTGCAAACGGCACTTTGCAGAATAATTTCGTCACAACTGTGCCGACTATTGAGGTTACGGGCAATCCGCTTTTCGCGGCGGTCTGCGCTACGGCTTTTGCCTACGAGGGCTGGATTGTTGCTACCTCCATCAATGCAGAAATCAAGGATTCCAAGAAAAACTTGCCTAAGGCGCTTGTTATCGGCGGTCTTATCATCATCGCGGTGTATCTTTTCTACTACATCGGTGTTGCCGGCGGTGCGACAAATCAGGAGCTTATCGACAAAGGCGCAACTGTTGCTTTCACTAACATTTTCGGTGGTTTCCTCGGCAACGTGCTCAACCTTTTCATCGCAGTTTCCTGTCTCGGCACAACAAACGGTCTTATGATGGCTTGCTCGCGCAGTCTTTATTCTGTTGCGGCGCGTGGCGAAGGTCCTCAGCCTGAGGTTTATTCACAGCTCGACAACAAGACAAATATGCCTAACAATTCGGCTATTTTCGGTCTTCTCATTGCGGCGGCATGGTTTGTTTACTTCTATCTTTCAAACCTTGCAGGCACGTGGCAGGGCGCGTTTGTTTTCGACATTTCCGAATTGCCAATCATCACGATTTATATGATGTACATTCCGATTTTCATTCAGTGGATGAGAAAGGAAAAGGGCGAAGGCTTTGTGAAGCGTTATCTCCTCCCTGTCCTCGCGATTATCGGCAGTCTCTTTATGATGCTCGCCTGCGTCCTCAGCCATAAGATGGGCGTTGTGTGGTATCTTATCGTCTTTGCCGTAATCATGGCTCTCGGCGGTTATATCGACGCAAAAAAGCATAAGTAACCAGGTAAAATTAAAAGCCACTCGAAAGGGTGGCTTTTTTGTTTGTGGTATGAAAAAGACACCTCGTATGAGATGTCTTATAAATAATATTCTTCAATTTTGAGTATGAATCTGAGCCATTGCGTTTTTCAGTGAAATCGTTCGCTTTAAGCTCAC
>JAFYNW010000344.1 GCA_017547995.1 Clostridia bacterium
ACCGTCACGAAAATGCCGAAGAAAATCACGAAGGCGCAGACGTTGAGCATGGCGCTCATTGCTCCCGTCACAGCCGAGATGAAGGACGGGATAAAGGCTCTGCTTTCAAGCTGCTCGCGTGAATCCTTGTATTTGTGTAGTGATGGAGAAGTCGGCGTTTCAAACTGCTCGCGTGAGAGCTTGTGCAATAGTACTCCGATGAGGATGGCGGAAAGCACGTGTGCCGAATATAAAATCACCCCAAGCCTTCTGTCACCAAGAAGGCCCACGCCCACAACACCGAGGATGAAGGCAGGGCCTGCGTTGTTGCAGAAAAGGAGCAGCCGCTGACATTCGCTCTTGGAAATGCGTCCGCTTTCATAAAGTCCCACAGCCGTCCGCACCCCCACGGGATAGCCGCCCACAATGCCGATGAGAAAGGCGGAAAATCCCTTGCCCGATATGCCGAAAAGTCTGCGTGAGATGGGTGAGAGCAATGATGAGATTTTGTCGGGCAGGGGTGAGCTTATCAGCATTGACGACACGACGAAGAAGGGGAAAAGGGATGGAAATACTGCATTTATGCATAGATTTATACCGCTGACGCAGGATTTCGACGTGTCTAAGGGGAAGAGAAGCAGTCCCATGCCGAAAAAGACTATGCCCGTCAGCGTGACGAAGGAGAATATTTTTTCATATCGCGCATTCAATTTTATCACCTCGATGATTTATATGTTATACCGCGGGAAAAATTACCATAAATATAGCCGAGGTGATGTGATGGATAATATTTTTAAGGATATAAACGCCCCACGAGTCACGATGTACGGTCAGCATCTTGCCATCGTAGAGGGATTCGGCAGGATAAAGCGGTTTGAAAAGGAGAGCATCGTCCTTGCCAGCCGTCATTTCGAGATTTCGCTGACCGGCTTCGATATGGAGATTTGCGCCCTGAGCAAGGGATATATCGAGGTGAAGGGCAGGATTGTTTCTGCCGACGTGGAGAGGAGGGTGGACAATGACTGACGTAATCAAGCTGATTCGCAGCCGCATCGTCTTTACGATAAAGGGGCACAACGTGACGGGCATCGTGAATATGCTTGACGAGGCCGAGTGGGTGAGGCATATCGACGTGGAGACCGTCCTTGTCTGCACAAATCTGGCAGAATACCGCAGAATCCGTGATTTCTGCCGTAAAAACGGCTACAAAACAAGGATAAAGGGCAAAAGTGGTGTGGCATTCAGGACGTATCCTCTGCGTAAGCGGTATGGACTTCTGTGCGGAGTGGCATTTTTCTTCTTTACCTTGTATCTGCTGACAAGCCGTATATGGACCTTCAGCGTGACAAGTGACAATGCTGACGAAGGCTTTGTGTATGAAATCGCCCGTCGGTATGGCATTACCTACGGAGTGCGTAAGGCCGACCTTGATATTCCTGCCATAAACCGTGAGATTATGAAAAATCACAGTGAGTTTCAGTATTTCAACGTCAATTTCTATGGATGTCACGCTGAAATCGTTGTCAGGCAGCGGGATAATATTAAACAGGTTGTGGATGAAAACGCCTTGTGCGACATAGTTTCCGACAAGGACGGAATCGTGGAGAAAATCATCGTGCGCGATGGTATAGCGGCGGTGGAAAAGGGTGATACTGTTATAAAAGGTGACCTTCTGATAAAGGGCGAGATGAATTATATGGTCGGCGAGGAGACAGTCAGCTATCCCATCCATTCGCAGGGCGAAGCATATCTTGAAACCTACCGCAGAGAGTGGGAAATCCTGCCATCCACTTTCAATTTCAAGGAATACACGGGCAGGGAGAAGAAAAGGTATACTTTTGTTATAGGCGACAAAGGTTTTCCACTATATTTCCTTGAAAAAAATCCATATATGTGTTATGATAAAAGGTATAAAGTGAGTTACTTTACCCTTTTTGACGGAAATCGGCTTCCAATCGGATTTTCCTGTGAAATTTACAAGGAGGCCACCTATAAAAAAGCAGTCGTTCAGGCTGATGAAAACGAGCTTTTCAATAAGATGCGTGAAAGGCTTTTTCAGAAATACGGCGTTGTGGATATTAAAGCCGACAGCCTTGAAATTATGGAAAAAGGGGAGTATATTCTGGCAAAGTATGAGGCTGTGTGCCTCGAAAAAGCAGGAGTTGAAAAATTAAAATGACAGAACATATCATAAACGTGGAGAGAGTTGAGCAGGAAATTGCTCTCTTCGGCTCTCTCGATGAAAATATAAAGAACATCGAAAAGCATTTCGGTGTGACAATCGTAAACCGCGAAGGCAACATCAAGATTTCTTGTGAAGACGAAGAAATGGCCTTCAAGGCAAAGCGCGCTATCGAAGAGCTTCTCAAGCTCATCACAAAGGGCGAGGAATTGACACCACAGATGGTCAACTACGTGCTTGCCCTCGTTGCGTCCAGCGAAGAAAACAAGCTCAAGGATATGGGCAAGGGCGTTGTCTGCGTCACAGCACGCGGCAAGGTCATCAAGGCAAAGACTGTCGGTCAGCAGAGATATCTTGACGAAATCTCCCGCAAGACTATCGTACTTGGCATCGGCCCTGCAGGTACAGGTAAGACTTATCTTGCCGTGGCTCAGGCTGTTGCCGCTTTCCGCGACAAGAAGGTCAACAAGATTATTCTCACACGTCCTGCCGTTGAAGCAGGCGAAAAGCTGGGCTTCCTTCCGGGCGACCTGCAGAATAAGGTAGACCCTTATCTCCGTCCGCTTTACGACGCGCTTTTCGATATGATGGGCGCAGAAAGCTATCAGAATTATTTTGAAAAGGGCAATATCGAGGTTGCGCCTCTCGCGTATATGCGAGGCAGAACACTCGATGACAGCTTCATCATTCTCGACGAAGCGCAGAATACAACGCCTGAGCAGATGAAGATGTTCCTGACACGTATGGGCTTTAATTCCAAGGTGGTCATCACAGGCGACATCACACAGACAGACTTGCCTGACGGCAAGACGTCAGGCCTCCGCGTTGCCATGAACGTGCTCAAGGACATCGACGATATCGGCATCGTACATCTGACCGCTGCCGACGTTGTACGTCACGAGCTGGTACAGAAGATTATTATGGCATACGAAAAGTATGAAAAGAATGCCGCTGAAAAGGCAAAGGAAAAGAAAAAGTTCTATAAAAAAGATACAAAGAAGGATGTAAAGAATGGTTAAGCCTGTAAAAATATCCATTAGCGTATCGGGCAGAAAGGCTGTCCGCGTGAGAGAAGCAGAGGCTCTCGCCAAAAAATGTATCGTTGCTGCGATAAGAAAATATCTCAAGGGTTATTCCGCCCACGTTGACGTGACTATGGTTTCCGGCGAGGAAATCCAGACAATCAACAGAGATAACAGACAGGTGGATAAGGTGACAGACGTGCTCTCCTTCCCTATGCTTGATATGTACGAAGGGGTGTACAAGGGCGACCTTAAGGATGAAATCGAGCAGACAAGTGGCCAGATTATGCTTGGCGACATCATCATCTGCTATGATAAGATTCTCGAGCAGGCTGAGGAATTCGGCCACAGCAAGGAGCGTGAAATGGCTTACCTTGCCACACACAGCATCCTTCATCTTCTCGGCTTCGACCACGTTGACGAGGGAGTTATGAAGGCTAACATGAGAAAAGCCGAAGAAGAAATTATTATGAGCGTTTCGAAAGAGCTTACAAGATAAGAGGGGATAAATATGAATATTACAAAGACAGGTATGTTTTCCATCGTCGGCAGACCTAACGCCGGCAAATCTACACTTACAAATGCACTGGTAGGCGAAAAAATCGCTATCGTTTCCAATAAGCCACAGACAACACGTAACCGTATCACAGGTGTTGTAAACAGAGGCGAAGCACAGATGATTTTCCTCGATACACCTGGTCTCCACAAGGCGAAGAATCGTCTTGGCGACTATATGGTGGACATCATCAACGAAACTGTTGCAGACGTTGACGCTGTTATCCTCATCGTTGAGCCTGTTGCAAGAATCGGCGTGCCTGAGCAGATTCTCATCGATAAAATCAAGGGCTATCAGCTTCCTGCAATTCTCGTAATCAACAAGTGCGATACTGTTGAGCAGGATGCAATCCTTCCTGTTATTGCAACTTACAGCGAAGCACACGAATTTGACGCTATCATTCCAATTTCCGCAAGAAACAAGAAGAATCTCGACGTGCTTCTCGACGAGCTCGACAAGATGTGCATGGAATCTCCTCAGCTTTATCCTGACGGAATGGTTACAGACCAGACAGAGCATCAGCTTTTCGCTGAAATCATCCGTGAAAAGATTCTTCTCAACCTCGGCGACGAAATCCCACACGGTGTTGCTATCGAAATCGAACGCGAAGAAATCCGTGAAAACGGCACACGCGCTATCAATGCGGCTATCACTTGCGAAAAGAAGTCTCACAAGGGCATCATTCTCGGCAAGCAGGGCTCCAAAATCAAGAAGATTGGTACAGACGCACGTGAAGAAATCTCCAGGAAGACAGGCTCCCGCGTTTATCTCGAACTTTGGGTAAAGGTCAAGGAAGACTGGAGAAACAATCCTAACTCCGTAAAGAATTTCGGCTACGAAATGTAGTCTGGTGGATGAGGTGTAAGCGGATTGTGCGTGGAACGTCATTCTGAGGCAAAACAATTGTGTCTGCGACACATTTATTAAGGCGGTACGTCATAAATGCCGTACCCTACACAATTCCGTCTGCATAATGTGCGGCGGAGCAATCTCATTACCAATTTTTAATAAGACTTAAAAGAACAAAACAACATAAAATATCACCGAAGTCAATTCATCACGATAAAGGTGGTATTTTTATGGATAAAGCATGGAAAAAGTTTGCTAAAAGTGGAAAGATAAAGGA
>JAFYNW010000345.1 GCA_017547995.1 Clostridia bacterium
AGCCGACACCAAGGCCATCGAAAATATGGGCGACGCCAACGAAATCGCCGACAAGCTTTCGAAAATCTACCGCCCGTTCTGGGGCAGACTGTGGAAAATCACTCAGTTTTTCGCCGTCATCGCCATTATCTACTTAATCGGCTCGCTCCACTATCTTTTCACAGAAACCAACGTTTTCTATGACTATAACGAATATTTCAAGCCGTTTTACGAAAACGCAGCGGACAAAATCATTGCCGACAATCTTTCCTCCGAAAAGGTCAAGGTCAACGGCTACACCATCAGCATCCCGAGGGCTATGGTGCTCGAAAATCTCGACGAAGACAAAATGACCGTCTATTTCACCATCGAGCTGACGAATCTCAACCCGTATTTCAACAATCCTCGCATCAAGGACGAGATTTACGCAAAGGATGACAAGGGCAAGGTCTTCGCGCCACGCATTATGTATCTTGACGATACCGAGGACGACCTTGCGGGCAACGTAGTTTCGCCGAATCCGTTCAGGACATATTATGAAATGTGGCTCTATGGTCTGGAAAAAGATGTAAAAGAAGTCACCTTTTACTACGACCGCTTCGGCGAAAGTTTTGAAATCAAACTACCTCTTACAGGAGGTGATGCAAATGACTAAAAAATTAGGCTACAAGGGCAGAATTGCCGTCAATCTCCTCATCATTTTCATTGGCTTTGTAGCATGGTTTTTCAGAAACGGAGTGCCGTATTACAGCATTCAGCAAAGGCTCGATACCATCATGCACAACAATTTTGCATCCAATGCAGAGATAATTTACACGATGGTGGAGGAAGAGGACGAGCATAATGAAACCCATTATATCCTGTCTGACGGCGAGGACTATGCCTACCTCAACGTCTACAATTACCGCGCAGGAAATACCTACCGCGGCGGCCCTACGCGCAATGCAATCACCCTGTTTTTCGAGGATGAGCTGTCTATTATTTCGGTCGATGGCGAAAGCAGAACAGACGGAATAACCCCGGCTAGTGTCATCGCAATCTGTCTCGATGAGAACGTGGAAACTGTCGTTGCAGAATACCATAACGGCAACGTCATCGTTGAGAAAACCCTTGAAAGACAGACCGATAAGGTCTTTTCGGGAGTTGTTGTCATCCCTGAAATGCGCCTGGGTATGGAGCATTGGGATGCCGAAATGTATAATTACAATTTCACCGCAAAGGGTTATGACAAGGACGGAAATCTTATCCGCATCAACAAATGTCAGGCACACAGATTGGAGGAAAGAAAAAATGTTCAATAAGAAAATAGATAAAAGCCTGCTTTCGGGCAGCACAAGTATGCTGGTCTTGGCACTCCTGCGCGAATCGGACAAATACGGCTATCAGATGATAACCGAACTGGCACTTAAATCGGACAATACCTTCGAGCTGAAGGAGGGCACGCTCTATCCCGTGCTCCACGCCCTCGAAAAGGATGGCGCCCTCAAAAGCTACGATAAGGTTGCGCCAAACGGCAAGACGAGAAAATATTACTCAATCACAAAGCAAGGTCTGGAGCTTCTTGAAGAAAAGACTGAGCAGTGGAATACCTTTGCAAAGGCGGTCAACTCGACCCTTATGGTGAAAGGCACGGTTTAAGATGAAGCGTGATGAATACTATATCACGAAAAACTGGCTCGATACCGCCGTCAGTAAAATCAGATACGGCCCCGACAGAAGGCGCGTCCGCAAGGAGCTTGCCGCCCATCTTGAGGATGCCGCAGATGCCTATATGGAGGGTGGAAATTACAGCCTTCACGAAGCCTCGGAAATCGCCTTGCGCAATATGGGCGATGCCTGCGAACTGGCCGACGAGCTTGGCAGAATACATAAGCCATACCTTGCGTATTTCTGTAATTTTATGGTAATTCTTGCCGTGCTTTTCGTGCTGATATTCGGTAAAGCTGAACAGCTTGACATTAACGGTAAAAACTACGCCATGAAGAATGAACACGCCAACGTTGAGATGCTTTTTGATGAAGAAAACCGTCTTGTGTATGAGCAGAACAGCGCGGTGAAAATAGGCGAGTACGATATCTATGTAGACAAGGCGGCCATCACAGATTATCCGAATGGCAGCCGCTATATCACCATCAAGCTGAATATCGAAACCGACAAATTGAGCTATATGAAGCCGCAGTTTTTTCGCTACATGACAGTGGAAGATGAGTACGGAAACGTGTACAGACTTGAAGAAGATACAAGCAATATCGGTCTGCGTTTTATGACCAATTACGGCGATATCACGGGCAAATCAATGATTGCGGTTTACTTCGATGCCATCGAAAAGGATGCCGTAAATTATATGGTGAAGTATGACAGGGCAGGGGTTTCCTTTGAGCTTCCTGTCGTTCTGGGAGGGAAATGATATGGGAAAAACTGTTAAAATTGCACTCATAATCCTCTCGGTTATTGCCATTCTGGTGTCATTATTTATCTGGTGGTGGAGGGGAGATTTCCGCTTCCTTGAGCCTGAGCAGGCATTGCGCTCGATGGAAAAGCGATATCTTTTACCGCAGGGCAGCAACGAAATCTGCAACTACAAAATCGACTCATACAGATGCTACAGTGGTCTCGGCGCGCTTAACGTAAACATCTATATTATGGAAAAAGATGGGATTTATTGGCACGGC
>JAFYNW010000346.1 GCA_017547995.1 Clostridia bacterium
ACGGCATTTATGACGTACCGTCTGAGAAAATTCCTTATTTAGCTACAAGAATGAAAAGCAACCAGAGTCCATAGAACAATGGATATATAATATACAGAGCAGTTTGTTTTCTTCCTTCGTTGCGTGACACCTGATACCATATAAATGCAAATGCTGCCGCCAGCAACATAATTGGCAAGCTGACGAACATTGCCCCTGGCTTAAAAATGCAGACTATCAGTGCCGGTATGCCGTATGCAAGTATTACTTTCTTATTAAACATAGACTCCCTCTCTTTTACTCCGTTGGACGTTTGCCTGCCGCCTGATACCATTCGATTGATTTTGACGGCTCTGCCGTTGTGGTATATTCCTGTTTTGTGTAATTATTTCTCAACTGAGTATGCAATGTAAAAGTGAAAAGTGCAAAGAACAACGCGCATACCCCAATGAATATCAGCATCTTTGTCCCTTTATCCATAGCAGCACTCCTTTTTATTTGGACGACTGATAATCGCCCCTACGATGTATTTTCGAATACTTATTGTAATATTTTATCGATATTATACGGAATATGGGGTGTTTTGACTGTAAATCCCCTCTTTTTTATTCTCTCCATTCAGCCAGCTTTATGCCGACGTAGCAGCACAGCACCATGACCGCAAGATAAAACAGGAAGAAAAACCACATTTCACGCAGTATAAGATTTGGTATTATCGACCAGAATCCCATGGACAATCCTGCAATAATAAGCGTAGATTCGATAACCTGCGGTATGGCATTTATAATCGCCATGACTACAACTGCAAACATCGGTATGTGGAGAATAACCATTGAAAGCTTTACGTTGTATTGTCTCTTCCCGACAGCATATCCAATGCATCCCCACAAAAAGAGGAAAAGCGGCCATGCAAGGAGTGTGGATGCAAACATGAGCTTATCTCCGCCAAGAAGGACGAGTCCACCTATGCCAAAAGGCATAAGACCGAGCAAGGTGAAAAGCAGATATTTCATAATGTTCCTCCTTTTTAATTTTGTCTAGTCAAACACCAGGACTGCCAATATTGCAATCGCATAGGTCAGCGGAAACCAGAGGCGCATTGCCTTTTGCTTCTTCTCTTCGTTTTCGCTGAAGTTATACCAGCAAAATGCCGCTACGATTCCAAGCAGAATGAGAGGTATTGGCATAAGAATCGCGCTGAAATCATAGATAAGCAAAAGCACCAGCGGAATACCGTAAGCAAGCATGATTTTCAGATTAAGCATAAGCCACCTCCTTTATGATAATTTCATTATATAGCATCTTCCACATTCTGTCAAACACATAAAAAGACCGCCATATTGACGGTCTTTTCATTATAAACATTTTTATTACTTGCCGTATGCAAGGAGAAGTCTGATGTAGAAGTCGACGTTGTCAGCGATGATGCTTGTGTCGATATGCTCGTTGACCTGATGTGCGCCGCCTGTCTTCTTTGTGTGACGCATACCTGTGAAGCGGTAAACGCTCTTTGTAGGGCAGATGTCACAGTAGAAGCGGGAGTCTGTGCCGCCTGTGAGCATGGATGGGATGAATGTGATGCCAGGATACTTTTCTTCAACAACCTTGACGATAGTCTTATAGCCTTCGGATTCTGTGGAAGAAACTGCAGGTGGGTTGTGGCCCTTGACGAGTCTTACCTTGACGCCTTCAGGCACGATGCTTTCGAAATACTTCATCATATTGTCGAGAGTTTCGCCCGGAAGGAGACGTGTATTGATGATGAGGGAGGACTTTTCAGGGAGAATGTTAGCCTGGTCGGAGCCCTTTGCCATTGTTACGGAAGTTGTTGTACGTGTGAGAGCGTTGAGCTGTCTGTCTTCTGCGCAGATGAGCTTGAGCATATCCCAATACTTTTCAGGGTCAGCAAACATCATGCCGAGAGGGCCTTCTGTGAATGGTGCGCGAGCCTTGAGCTCCTTGATGACAGGCTCTGTGAGAGTCTGTGGGAAGAGCTTTTCTTCGAGGATGCAAGCTGTCTTGCCGATGATGCCGAGAGAACTGTGCTTGCCTGGGGAAGCAGCGTGGCCGCCCTTGTCTTCCATTGTGAATTCGAAGTCGCCGTAGCCCTTTTCACATGGGAAGATTGTAGCAACTGGCTTGCCGTTCATTTCGCCGATGCCGCCGCATTCGTCGATAACGAGGCCGAGCTCAACCTTTCTGTTCTTGAGTTCTTCAACGATGAGACCTGCAGCAGCTTCAGGGCCGCCCATGATTTCTTCGTTGTAGCCGAATGCAAGATAAAGGTCGTAATCAGGCACGAAGCCGTCTGCGATGAGGAGTTCAAGAGCGTCCATATATGCCTGAATATTGCACTTGGAGTCTGTTACGCCTCTGCCCCAGAGGATGCCTTCTTCGTCGATTGTGCCGACGTATGGAGGATATTTCCACATGGAGTGGTCGCCTTCAGGCACAACGTCCTGATGAGCTGTGAGAAGGAGAGGAAGGCTCTTAGACTTGCCTGTGCCCTTCCAATGATAGAGAAGACCTACTCTGCCGACGATAGCCTTATCGAATGTTTTATGTACGAGAGGATATGTTTCTTCAAGATACTTGTGGAAATCCAAAAATGCCTGCTTGTTGATCTTATCAGGGTCAACGCTGGATACTGTTGGGAACTGAACCATGCCCTGAAGATGCTTTGCGAAAAGTTCGTTATTGAGTGTCATAACAAAATCTCCTTTTGTATTATTCGTATGGTAATATTTTACCACTTTGCATTTGGCATTTCAATTGGTAAAAACTACATAGATTTCGTGTCGATTATTGTATAATCAGGCGAAACAGCGTGGGTCTGGAAAGAAACTTCTGTGCCTTCGAGCACACATTCATTCCACGCCATCTTTTCTGTGTAGATATAGATATTCTTCTTTTCCCAAGGCTCTGTGCCGAAGGACATGGACTCGCCTGTGATATGGATTCTGTTATGGAAGAAGGTTGTGCGATTGATGTGGCTGTGACCGTTGAAGAATGCGATGACGTCGCTCTTTTCGAGGATTTCGTCAAGGTCATATTCAGCTGTGAGAGCAGTATTCTTGCGATGCCACTTGAAAGGATGATGTGTGATGATGATTGTGCCGCGGCCGTAATTTTCAGCAAGAGTTTCCTTGAGGAAGTCGCACTGCTCCTTGCAGAGATACCCCTTCATGCCGTAATGGAATGCACTGTCGAGAGTGATGATTCTCAAATCATCGTGATAGAATACGTCGTAGTAAGGCTTGCCCGTTGGCTCTTTGCCGAGGAAGCCTACGCGGAAATTGTCCGCTCTGTCGTGGTTGCCGAGTGCTGTATAGATTGGCACGTCAGGAAAATATTCGTCGAAGACCGCCTTGAGATTCTTGTAATCCTCAGCTTCGCCTTCGTGTACAGTATCGCCTGTAAGCAAAATAAAGTCAGGCTTTGCCATATTTTCCAATACGAATCGTAATTTTTCAATAGGGTTATACTTTTCGTTTACCATTTTAACAAAATCACTGCTGCCTTCACAGCAAAAATGTGTGTCGCTGATGTGTGCGAATCTGAAGTCTTTCATATATGCTCCTCTTTTCGTAGATTGCTTATGATTTCATTATAGTACAAAGCGGAGCAAATGTAAAATGAAAATTACGTATTGACAAGCGGAAAATAAAGTGCTATAACAATAATTGACAAGGGGAGTCCGAATCGACGGGCTGAGAGGCAGGTATTCCTGCGACCCATTAACCTGATCTGGATAATACCAGCGTAGGGAGCATAACTTTAAGTGCATTGTCGGGTCGCAATATTTCCACAGCCAAATGTACTTTCAGATGCCTTTGCCGGTATTTCCGGCAGAGGCATTTTTTATTTACAGGAGGTTTTCACAATGAAAGCAAGTATCGCAATTCAGGTTCTGCCGTCGGCTTCATCGCAGGATGAACTTATCGCCATCGTCGACGAGGTCATCGCCTATATCCGAAGCACGGGACTACATTACCACGTAGGGCCTTTTGAAACGACCATCGAGGGCGATGATTACGATATGCTGATGGATATTGCAAAGGAATGTCAGCACGTCGCAATCCGCGCAGGGGCGCAAAAGGTTTCGGCCTATATCAAGGTGGTTTATCGTCCCGAGGGCGAGATTCTCACAATCGACAGAAAGATTACAAAGCATGCTCAGAGCTAAACTGCCTGCCATAACTGCCGTTGCCTTCCTGCTCATACTGTGGCAGACGGTGTGTGTGTTGGGGATTATACCGTCATTTATGCTGCCTTCCCCGGCTGAAATCGTAACGGCTTTCGTAACCGAGCTGCCCGTTTTACTGACAAACTCGTCGATAACTCTGCAGGAGGCATTCATCGGTATGCTCTGCGGTGTACTCATCGGCTTTGTTTCCGCTGTACTGATGGACTCATCCGAGGTGCTTTACAAGGCTTTTTACCCTCTGCTTATAATCACGCAGACAATACCGACGGTCGCCATCGCGCCCCTTCTTGTGTTGTGGTTTGGCTACGAGATGGCGCCCAAGGTGATTCTCATAATCATCTCCACCTTTTTCCCCGTCACAGTCGGTCTGCTTGACGGATTCCGCAGTGCCGACCATGATGCAATCGGACTTTTGCGCTCGATGGGTGCAACCAGAGTGCAGATTTTCCGCTATATCAAGCTTCCCTCAGCCCTGCCTCAGCTTTTTTCGGGACTGAAAATTGCCGCTACATACAGCGTTGTCGGTGCGGTCATCAGCGAGTGGCTTGGCGGTTTCGGTGGTCTTGGCGTTTATATGACGCGCGTCAGGAAGGCCTATGCCTTTGACAAAATGTTTGCCGTCATTTTTCTCATTTCTGCAATTTCCCTTGCGCTTATGGCTCTCGTGGGATTTGCCGAGAAAAAATCTATGCCTTATCGATATTTTGATGAACAAAATGGAGGAAAATAATGAAGAAACTCATTTCCATATCACTTATTTTTGCTATGCTTTTCGGTCTCTGCGGATGTGCTGTGTCTGAGAAAGCCGAAAAGTTGACTATCGTCCTCGATTGGACTCCAAACACAAATCACACGGGTATCTTTGTGGCGCAAGCCAACGGATACTTTGAAAAGGCCGGTCTTGAGGTCGAAATCGTGCAGCCGCCTGAGGATGGTGCCGTGACTCTCGTGGCCTCGGGCAAGGCGCAGTTTGGCGTGTCCTTCCAGGATTCACTTGCTCCTGCCTTTGCAAGTGATGAGCCTATGCCTGTGACTGCCGTTGCCGCTGTCATTCAGCACAACACGTCGGGCATTATCTCCCGTGCGGGCGAGGGTATGGATTCGCCGAAGGGACTTGAGGGTAAGAAATATTCTACGTGGGATGCGCCTGTGGAAAAGGCGACAATCCGCGACGTAATGAAGGCTGATGGCGGCAATTTCGACCTTGTTGAGCTCATTCCTTCCACAGTTACTGACGAGGTTTCGGCGCTCAGAAGCAATTCTGTCGATGCAATCTGGGTTTTCTATGGCTGGGCGGGTGTAGCCTGTCAGGTTGCAGGGCTTGAGACCGACTATTTTGAGTTTGCCGATATCGACCCTGCTTTTGACTACTACACACCTGTCATCATCGGCAACAACGAATGGCTGGAAAATACCCCTGAAAGTGCCCGCGCTTTTGTCAATGCCCTTGCCGAAGGCTACACCTTTGCCGTTGAAAATCCTGAAAAGGCGGCGGATATTCTTATGGAGGCGGCGCCTGAGCTCAAGTCAAACAGTCAGCTTGTCTATGCAAGTCAGCAGTATCTTGCTGATGAATATATCGCTGATGCAAAGCAATGGGGCGAGTTTGATGGTGAAAGATGGGCGGCTTTCTATAATTGGCTCAACGAAAACGCGCTGACCGAAGTGCCGCTCGACGTTGATTCTGGCTATACGAATGAATATTTGCCAAAGTAATATGAGCAAGCTTGAGGTCAGAAATATCAGCAAAAGCTTTGGCGACAAGGCTGTGCTGGATGATATATCGATTCACCTTGACAAGGGTGAGCTTGTCTGTCTGCTTGGTGTGAGTGGCGGAGGTAAAACCACTCTTTTCAATATAATTGCCGGACTTTTATCCCCTGACTGTGGACAAGTGTAT
>JAFYNW010000347.1 GCA_017547995.1 Clostridia bacterium
CGAGCTTCTCGAGGCAGAAAGCTCTGTAAAATCCATGCGATACAGTATGGAAACGGCAAAGCTTCAGCTTCAGGAGGCGGAGGTCGAGCTTTCCCGTCTTACTGCACGCAGAGAAAACGAGGATTCCTCCCTTGTCAAACTTTCCGAAGAAAAGGAAAATATTGCACAGGGTGTGGAATATCTCACACAGAAAACTGCACAGATTACAGAAAATATCGCAAAATACAAGGCTGAAATGGCAATAATCGAAAAGAGCTCGATGGAAAATGCCGAAAAGCTTGCTGAGGTCACAGCCGAGCAGGCGTCCAATAATGCGTTTATGGCCGAGCTTACAGACAAGATTATGTCATCCAACGAGCGTATCGCCGCCCTCGACAGTGAAAAGCAGGGCAACAGCGATATGATTCGCCACCTTGAAAGCCTTATCGCAGAGCTTCACAGCGAGCGCGAGGGCAGAAAGAGCGGTATCGATTCATATAAGGAAAAAATCGCGGCTTTTGAAAAGGAAAGAGCAGGTCTTGACGATAAAATCAAGGCTTTTGAGCAGTCTGAAAAGCAGACTCAGGCTGAAATCCGAAGCAAAATCGATGAAAAGCTTGAGCTTGAAGGCAAGCGTGAGCGTATTCAGCGCGATTCCAAAAATAAAAACGAAACCATCAACAATCTCGAGCACGAAAGTGTCCGTCTTGAGTCGAAAAAGAATCAGGACGTTATGCAGAAGCAGCAGATTCTCGACAAGATGTGGGAGTCTTACGAGCTTACTCCTATCACAGCTCAGTCTGTCCGCGCTGAAATCACAGACGTGCCTGAGGCAAACCGCAGACTCGGTCAGCTGAAGAATGAAATCAGGTCTCTCGGCAACGTAAATCTCTCTGCAGTTGAGGAATATGAAAAGCTCTTCGAGCGTTATTCCTTCCTCAATTCCCAGCGTGAGGACCTTGAAAAGGCCAAGGGCGATATCCTGAAAATCATCACAGATTTGACTAAAAATATGCAGGAAACCTTTGCAAAGCACTTCGAAATGCTCAACAAGAGCTTCGGCGAAACCTTTGTGGAGATTTTCGGCGGCGGCAATGCATACCTGCAGCTTGAGGACGAAAAGGATATCCTCAATTGCGGCATCGATATCAAGGTGACCCTGCCGGGCAAGACGGTCAAGACGATTTCCCTGCTTTCGGGCGGTGAAAAGGCCTTCGTTGCCATCGCGCTTTACTTTGCTATCCTCAAGGTCAGACCGACACCATTCTGCATCCTCGACGAAATCGAAGCGGCCCTCGACGACGTCAACGTCGATAAATATATCAGTTATATGCGCACCTTGTGCAAAAATACACAGTTTATCGTCATCACACACCGTCGCGGCACGATGGAAGGGGCAGATATCCTCTATGGCGTGGCAATGCAGGAAACAGGCGTTTCCAAATTGCTCACAATCAACGTCAGCGAAATCGAAGAAAAAATCAGGCTGAACGTGTAGTTATGAATAATCACGCAGGGGAGCTGATTGCTGCTCCCGCTGAGCACGCAGTGCGATCTGTTCAATCCATCGCAGATACAATGATTATTCACTATTCATCATTCACTAAATCGTAGGGGACGGCATTCATGACGTCCCGCAAAACCAAACCAGGTGTTATAAAAACATTATTATACAAATAATATTTTTCAAGGAGACATATCATGGAAAAGAAAATTGCAAAAAGACTTTTGGAAATCAAGGCTGTGTTCCTCTCTCCAAACGAACCATTCACATGGGCTAGCGGCATCAAGTCCCCAATCTACTGCGACAACCGCCTCACACTTTCCTATCCTGAAATCAGAACAGAAATCGAAACAGGCATCGCAGAAGTTGTAAAGGCTAAGTACCCAGAATGCCAGGCTCTCGCTGGTACATCCACAGCAGGTATCGCTCACGCTGCTATCGCTGCTCACATTCTCGGCATGCCTATGGCATACGTAAGAGGCTCCGCTAAGGACCACGGCAGAAACAACCAGATCGAAGGCAGACTCGAACCAGGCACAAAGGTTGTTGTTGTTGAAGACCTCATCTCCACAGGCGGCTCCTGCATCGACGTTGTAAACGTTCTCCGTGAAGCAGGCGTTGAAGTTCTCGGTATCGTTTCCATCTTCACATACGGCCTCCAGAAGGGTATCGACCGTCTTGCTGCTGCAAACGTTGAAAACACATCCCTCTCCAACTACGACGCTCTCGTAGCAGTTGCAGCTGAAACAGGCTACATCCAGGAAGGCGACATCAAGAAGCTTCAGGCTTTCCGCGCTAACCCATCTGACGCTAGCTGGATGGAACTTTAATTGATTTCGAAGCAAACAGCTTTGCATCACTCTTTCCTGCCCCCATCTGACGAGGGGGGTGTCACGAAGTGACGGGGGGAGAGAACTCATCCAATCAAAAAACAAACGTAACGGGCGGGATTTATTTCCCGCCCATAAATCTTTCAAACCCAAAAACTTCGGTTGCATTTGTGTACGGAGGTCTTTATGGAAAGAAAACCCGGCAGACTGAGAGAAACGGGAAAAAGCCAGAATATCGCCGCAATGGTGGTGCTCGAAGGCGCACTCTGGGCGCTTGTCGTCCAGTTTACACAGCCATTCTATCAGCTCTTCGTAAGACAGATGGGCGGCGATGACCTGGCCATAAGCTTAGTCAGCTCCCTTCCTGCTCTTTTCGCACTGGTGACACTCATGCCGTTTTCGGCATACATCGATACAGTGCCGCGCAAAAAGCCTCTTGTAGGCAGAATGATAGCGTTATATGCCGTTTTGCTTCCGCTTATGGCGGCAACACCTTTTATGGGCGCGATAAAAGTACCGGCATTCATCTTACTCATCGCACTTTTCAATATTCCGCTTCTGGCGTACACAGTAGGCTGGCAGAGCTTCTTCGCCGATATTCTCGACGAAAGAGAGCGCGTTATGCCTCACGCCCGCCGCGAAATGATGAAAAACTATATTCAGGGCATAGTTTCCGTGGCAGGCGGCTTTGTTTTAAGCTATATCTGCGTGACGAATGCCCAGAAAATCACAACGTATCAGCTTCTCTTTATGATTGCCTTTGTTTTTGCGGTATTGCAGGCAAGGGTTCTTAAAAAGACAGACGATTCCCACGTTGCTGATAAACCAAAAAAGAAAATGATGTCATTTGCCGAAATCATCAGGATGGCGGCAAGTGAGCTTAAGAAGAACAAGAGCTATTCGCTGTTTCTCGGTATGCTCTTCATCTTCTATATTGCGGCAAATATGGGCAGCTCGCTCTTCTTCCTCTACGTCGTAAACGTGGTGGGTGCAAACGAGTTTCTCAAAAACACCCTGGATTTCGTCGGCGTTATGCTTTTCGGCGTGACAGCCACATTCTGGGGCAAGATAATCCAGAAAAAGGGCTCGAGATTCACAAGCGTCATCGGCTACTATGCCTGTGCCGCATCACCGATTCTCCTCGTTGTGTGGAATACAACCCTCGGTCTCTGGATAAATTACGTTATAAGCGGTCTTTTCTCGCCGCCACTCCATCTCGGTATGTTCAACGATATGCTCGAGCTTGTGCCTGAGGAAAACCGTACCTTCAATATCGGTATCTATAATACGATGCTGCAGATTGCAACCTTTATCGGCCCATTGCTTGGCGTTATGGTGTACAGAGCAAGTACAATCGAGTTTGCACTCATCCTTTCGGGTGTACTCCGTGCCGTCGGCGGCCTGCTCTTCCATGTAAGATACGTAAAAACAAAGGGGTAGAGGCTGTATGTCATTCTGAGTCGCAGACGAAGAATCTCCCGCGATTTGCAAAATGCTGTAGGGGACATTCACGAATGTCCCGCGGACGAACAATGCTCGCCCCTACACATATCTACGTAGGGGACGACGCCCTCGGCGTCCCGAAGCAATTCATCTACGCAAACCCATCCTCAGAGGTATATTTATGAAAAAGCTTACCGACAAGTTAATAAGCCTCTTTTCGAAGGACGACAACACGGCAGGCAGAGTTGTGCTTGAAGGCGCGCTCTGGGCGTCGGTCGTCCAGTTTACAAACCCATTCTATCAGATGTTCGTCAGCCAGATGGGCGGCGGAGACGTGGCGATAAGCCTCGTCAATTCCATGCCGGCATTGTTTGCCCTTGTGATTCTCCTTCCACTTTCAGGCTACATCGACACAATCCCGCGTAAAAAGCCGTTCGTCGGTAAGGCAATCTTAATCTACGCATTGCTTCTGCCGCTTATGGCGATGACTCCGTTTCTCGGCAAGGCTAAAGTACCTGCCTTTATAATTCTCATCGGGCTTTTCAATATGCCGATGCTGGCGTATACAGTATCGTGGCAAAGCTTTTTCACCGACCTTTTCGATGAAAAGCGCCGCATAATGCCTCACGCAAAGCGTGAAATGATGAAGAATTACATTCAGGGCTTTGCAATGTGCCTTGGCGGCTTTGTATTAAGCTATATCTGCGCGACAGGTGAGCAGAAAATCCTCACCTATCAGCTCCTTTTTATGATGGCATTCGCCTTTGCCATTATGCAGAGAAGGACGCTGATGAATACAGACGACTCCCACGTGCCTGACAGAGAAAAGCAGAAGATGAGAAGCCTTAAAGAGACATTCTCAATGTGTGTCAGCGAGCTGAAGAAAAACAAAAAGTTCGCGTCGTTTCTCAGCCTTCTATTTACCTTTTACGTATCGTGGCAGATGGCATGGCCATTCTTCTTCATCTACGTTGTAGGACATCTGGGACACAACGAGTTTTTCAAAAATATGCTGGATTTCTCCAGCGTCATACTCTTCGGCCTGACAGCCACCTTCTGGGGCAGATA
>JAFYNW010000348.1 GCA_017547995.1 Clostridia bacterium
TGCCTGCCGTTTCTATGAGCCTACGGGCGGCAGAATCCTGCTCGACGGCAAGGATTTGCAGGAGCGAAGCCTTCTCTGGCTCCACAGTCAGATTGGCTACGTTTTGCAGACTCCGCACCTTTTCTCAGGCACAATCGCCGATAACATCCGTTACGGCAAGCCTGACGCCACTATGGACGAGGTTATCGAAGCTGCCAAGACTGCCTGCGCTCACGACTTTATCGTAAAGCTTCACAACGGCTACGATACTCAGGTCGGCGAAGGCGGCGACAGACTTTCCGTCGGCCAGAAGCAGCTTATTTCGATTGCCCGTGCCATTATCGGCAATCCTAAGATTTTCGTCCTCGACGAAGCAACGTCCTCCATCGACACAGAAACCGAAGCACTCATCCAGCAGATTACCGCCAAGGTTATGGAAGGCAGAACAACCTTTATGATTGCTCACCGTCTTTCAACCGTACGCGAATGCGACCTGATTCTTGTGGTTTCCGATGGTAAAATTATTGAGAAGGGCACTCACAGAGAGCTCATCGCAATGAGAGGTCATTATTATAATTTATATACAAGACAATTTGAAGACAACAAAACCAAGGAGGTATTTGAAAATGACAAATATTGATGCAAGAGGCAAGAACTGCCCAATTCCTGTAATCATGACCAAGAAGGTCATCGCTGAAGGCGCAAAGGAAATCACAGTTCTTGTCGACAACAAGACAGCTACACTCAACCTTGAAAAGCTCGCTCAGAACTCCGGTATGTCCTTCACATGTAAGGCTATCGGCAACGACTTTGAAGTAGTTCTCTCCGGCGAAGGCAAGGCAAATGCTGCTATCGAAGCTCTCACACTCGACGCTATGGGTAAGGCTTGCCCAACACCAGTTATCATGGCTAAGAACGCTCTCGTTGAAGGCGTAAAGGAACTCACAGTTCTCGTTGACAACAAGATCGCAGTTGCAAACCTCACAAAGCTCGGCGAAAACAACGGCAAGGCTGTTACAGTTACAGAAGAAGAAGGCAAGTTCACAGTAGTTATCGCAGGCGAAGGCGTTGCAAAGAACGAAATCGCAGCTGCAACAATCGATGCTACAAAGGTAAACTGCCCAATCCCAGTATGCATGGCTAAGAACGCTCTCAAGGACGTTAAGGAACTCACAGTTATCGTTGATATGCCAATCGCAGTTGAAAACCTCAAGAAGCTCGCTAACAACCTCGGCAAGACAGTTGGTGTTTCCGAAGTTGACGGTCTCTTCCACGTAACACTCGGCGGCGAAGGCAACCCTGTTGAAGAAAAGCCAGTAGGCGACTGGTGCGTATTCGTAGCAGAAAAGTCCATCGGTACTGCTCCAAACGAACTCGGCGGCAACCTCATGAAGATGTATCTCTACACACTCACACAGTCTGAAAACCTCCCTGGCGCAATGCTCTTCATGAACGAAGGCGTTAAGGTTCTCGAAAACGAAGAAATGCAGCTCTCCCTCGCAGAACTCGCTATCAAGGGCGTTAAGCTCATTTTCTGCGGCGCTTGCCTCAACTTCTACGGCATTTCTCACCTCTGCCCAGCTGCAAACATCTCCAACATGTACGTAATCGTTGAAGAAATGGGCAAGTACAACAAGGTGGTAAAGATCTAATGGCTAAGAAGTACGTTATTTCATTTGAAAGCACTCACGGTGCTATCGCTGCAAGACGCGTTCTTGACAAGTCCGGAATGATTCGCACTATTCCTGTTCCACGCGCTATTTCTGCTGCCTGCGGCATCGCGATTTCTTTTGAAGAAGAAAACCTCGATTACGTTATGAGCCAGATGAAGACTCTCGATATCGAAGGCGAATACGAGCTTCACATTCTCGAAGAATAAACGTCATTTAACCAAAGAATACGGGCGGATTTTTATCCGCCCTGTCTTTTATCCGCCGATAATTTTTCACTATTCAAAGGAGCAAGGCTATGCTTGAAAAAACAATAACTTCCGAAATCGCATACAACGGAAAGTTTATAAAGGTAAAGAAGGATAAGGTGCTGCTTGAAAGCGGCAAAGAGTCCTTCCGCGAAGTTATGCTCCATCCGGGAGCCTGCGCTGTATTGCCAATTCTGCCCGACGGCAGAATAATTCTCATCCGCCAGTTCCGCTATGCCTTCATGAAGGATTTTCTCGAAATCCCTGCCGGCAAGATTGACGAGGGCGAGGACATTCTCACCTGCGCCCGCCGCGAGCTTTCGGAAGAAATTGGCTATGACTGCGAAAATATGCGTTATCTCGGCAAAATCTGCCCTTCCTGCGGCTGTATGAATGAGGTTATCCATCTTTACGTTGCCGAAAATATGACAGAGCGTCAGCTTGCTCCCGATGATGACGAGGATATCAAAACAGTCGTCGTCACAAAGGACGAGGCTCTCGCTATGATTTCCTCGGGCGAAATCGACGATGCGAAAACCATCTGCGCCCTGCTCAGATACGCTTGTAACGTATAAAAGCCTACGATTATTTGTAGGGGACGGCGCCCTCGACGTCCCGCCTATTTAATGTGACTTGTCACACCACATCGTTTGCTTTGCAAACACTTCACTGCGCCCCCGATAGTCCGTTTCTCATCGCGCATCCCATACTCACGAAAGGAGTACCAATATGATATTCAACGAATTACATATACAACTTAAAGACGGCAGAGAATGTGTTCTCCGTTCACCACGCAAGGACGATGCTCAGGCATTCATCGACTATATGATTGTGACGGCAGGCGAGACTCCTTTCCTGCTTCGCGAGCCTGAGGAGATTTCTCTCACACTTGAGCAGGAGGAGGCTTTTCTTGAAAATGCCGCCGGCGCTCCCGGCCGTATGATGATTTCGGCCTTTGTGGACGGCAGACTCGCAGGCAATGCGGCACTCAACCCCGTTGCGCCGTTTATGCGCTATACACACCGTTGCTCCCTTGCCATCTCACTTTATCAGGAATTCACAGGCCTCGGCATCGGCAGACTTCTGATGGAGGCTATTCTCGGCGAGGCTAAAAAGGCGGGCTACGAGCAGGCCGAGCTGACGACGGTTTCGACAAATACTGCCGCTCAGGCGCTCTATGAAAAGCTTGGCTTTGTAAAGTACGGCACTCAGCCGCACAGCCGCAAGATGAAGGACGGCAGCTATCAGGACGAGCTTTTTATGGTAAAATACCTTTAGAAAATAATCACTTTGACGCATCACGGAAGGGCAATTCACCCTTCCGTTTTTTGTTGTATCCATATTATAAATCAAAAAAGTGAAATCAAACAGTGAAACGTTTCCAAGAGAATTTCCATTCCTCCCTCGATTTATATGTCATTCTGAACGAAGTGAAGAATCCCCTGCGGTTTGGTGGAGTTTTATTCGCTGACGCGAGTTATATTGCTGTGCAGTTATATTTGCCGAAGCAAGTTGTATTGCCTTACGGCAGTTGCGGTATCTGCGATGCATTGAATAAGGCGGGAGGAGCAAGCACCTCCCCTACGGATTTTGTAGGGGACGGCGCCCTCGACGTCCCATGGAGAAAAGTTATAAGTAAAAGTGAACAGTGAAGAAGTGTGGTGTGGCAAAGCCACATTTATTAAGGCGGTACGTCATAAATGCCGTACCCTACAAATCGTATGTCATTCTGAACGAAGCGAAGAATCTCCTGAGGTTTGCACAATCCGCCCATACGCGAGCGAAATCTTCACTTATCCACAGGCTATGGCGCGATTTGTCACCCGTTGTGTCATGTTTGTCATATAGTATTTCTCATTTCTCATACAAAAATCAGTTATCCACAGACTTATCCACAAGCGATGGCGTCATTTGACACCTGCCTCTGTCACAAATGTCACCCATACCTGACATTTTTGTCGCTGACACCTGACATTTCTGTCTTTTTCACCTGACATTTTTGTCACCCAAATATAAAGATAAATATAAAGAAATAATATAAA
>JAFYNW010000349.1 GCA_017547995.1 Clostridia bacterium
ACTCTGCGGCGTCCCATCAAACAAGTTCAGAAAAGTTGACTAATAAAAAAGCCACCCTACACGGGTGGTTTTTTGTTGCTTTGCTCTCCTTTTTACTTGCCTCCCTCTGAGGAGGGAGGTGGCATCGCTTTGCGATGGCGGAGGGAGAGAAAACCATATTAGAAAAGATAATAAAAAGCCACTCACACGAGTGGCTTTAATTTTTTGAAATAGTGTAGGGGCGACCATCGGTCGTCTGAAAAATGTAGGGGACGGCGCCCTCGACGTCCCGCCATAACCATTCTTAACTCTGTATGTCATTCTGAGTCGAAGACGAAGAATCTCATACGATTTGCACAATCCGTGTAGGGGAGCCGCTTGCTGCTCCCGCAAAATTACTTCAGCAATTCGTCATAAGTAGTATCAAGAGCCTTTTTTATAGCGCGAAGTTGCGAAGCATAAATATGCTGAATACCGCGTTCAATTTTCACAAGGCTTTCGCGTGTGATTTCCACACCATCAAGCTGTAAAATGCGCGCAAGCTCGGTCTGACCGATACCACGAAGCTTTCTTATATCGCGGATATTCTTACCGATGGAAATATGTTCATCTGATTTAATCTTTTGCTCATTCATACAAGCACCTCAAAAATAATCATCGTAGGGGAGCCGCTTGCTGCTCCCACTTATCCAATCCGCCGCAGGCACAACTCCCCTGCCTCCCTCTGAGGAGGGAGGTGGCATCGCTTTGCGATGACGGAGGGAGAGAAAACCATATTGGAAAAGATAATAAAAAAAGCCACTCACACGAGTGGCTTTAATTTTGCTTTTACTCCACAATCGGGAAGCCGTCGGTGTATTCCATACTGCCGTTTTTGTCAATCCACAAAACCTCGGCATCAAACTTTTCTGCCAACTCGAGCCCCGTTTCCTTGTCGGATAAAAACAGAGCGGTAGAGAGCAAATCGGCAATTTTCGAGCTTTCGTGGTAAACTGTAACGGAAGAAAAATCGCCGCCCGGATAGCCTGTTTCGAGGTCGATAATGTGATGATATTTCACACCGTCCACCTCATAAAAACGCTGATAATCGCCGCTTGTGACGAGGGAAGCATCCTTCACCTTTACCTTTGCCGCAATATCACTGCCGAATGGGTCCTGCACGCCCGCTACGAAATAGTCGCGGTCAGCACTGGCACCGCCAAAGCAAACCACGTTTCCGCCCATATTGATAATACCCGCCGTCGCGCCGTTTTCAATCATAACGTCCTTGACGATATCGGCAACGTACCCCTTGGCAATTGCGCCCAAATCGAGAGACATATCTTTGTCGGCAAGACGGACGGTGCCGTCCCCGAAAATGAGATTCGACATATCGCAGTGGGCCATAGCCTCAGTGAGTGCCGTTTCATCAGGAAGGGAAGTGCCCTCACTTCTCGCATCGTGCCAGAGAGAAAGCACAGCACCCGAGGCAATGTTGACCTTATTTTCGGCAAGGGAATAATTCTCATAGCCGAATTTCAGCAGGGCATAAAGGTCGGAATCGATGGCAATTTCCTTGCCGCCTGCATGATTTATGGTATAGACGTTATTCACGCCTGGATATTCATGGTAATTATCGCAAAGCTGATGGTAATTTTTAAGAGTGAACTCGACAGCCTCTGTAAGGGCATCCA
>JAFYNW010000350.1 GCA_017547995.1 Clostridia bacterium
ACAAGCATCTTGTCAATCTGCTCAAAGGAGTATCCTCTCTGGAAATGGACCTCACGCTGACGGTCATATCCGCCTTCACCCTGTGTAAACAGCTCGATATTGTGCTGACAGAGGCCCGACTTCTTATCGTAGTCGTACTGCCAGAAATAGAAGCCGTCGTCCATGCTCAAGCCGTTGGACACGCCCTTGAGACGGGCAAACTCGCCCTTTGTCTTGATGTCAAAGATGAAGATGCCGCCCGGATTCATAAAGAGTGACACAGACTCGAAAGCCGCTCTCACGTCGGTCATATACGTGAGGTAATTGATGCTGTCGAGGCAGCACAAAGCCACGTCGATAGTGCCGTACAAATCGAGCTCACACATATTCTGACACAGAAACAGAGGCATATTCTCCATACCCTCGCATTTCTCCTGAGCAACACCCAGCATTTCAGGAGAATTGTCGATGGATATCATATCATAGCCGCGCTGGGCGAAAATGCGGGAGAGTGTGCCTGTCCCGCACGCCAACTCGAGAACGATGTCTGTGCTTTTCGCGTATTTTTTAATGAGTTTTTCCAGATAATCCGCCCATTTTACGTAATCAACGCCGTTGAGCATATCATAAAAACGGGCGAGAGCTGTATATTGGTTTTCCATTACTTTACGATAACCTTAACGAAGGACTTCTTGCCCTTCTTAACGATGAAGTCGCCTGCTGTCATTTCTTCCTTTGTGAACATCTTGCTGGAAGAATCAACCTTGACGTCGTTTACAGAAACGCCGCCCTGGTCTACGTTACGACGTGCGTCGCCACGGGAGGAGCACTGCTTTGTAGCAACGAGGATATCGAGGATGCCGATTTCGCCGTTTACTTCGATTTCTACTGTAGGAACGTTTGCAGAAGCACCGCCGTTAGCAAAGAGAGCCTTTGCTGCATCGAGAGCCTTCTGTGCTTCTTCTTCGCCGTGAACCATATTTGTGAGTTCGTATGCGAGGATTTCCTTAGCCTTGTTGAGCTGGCTGCCTTCCCACTTATCCATTTCTTCAATCTGTTCGAGTGGGAGGAATGTGAGGAGACGGATGCACTTCATAACGTCAGCATCGTCTACGTTTCTCCAGTACTGGAAGAAGTCGTATGGGCTTGTCTTCTTAGGGTCGAGCCATACTGCGTTACCAGCTGTCTTACCCATCTTCTTGCCCTGGGAGTCTGTGAGGAGTGTGATTGTCATGCAGTGAGCATCCTTGCCGAGCTTTTTACGGATGAGCTCTGTACCGCCGAGCATATTGGACCACTGGTCGTTGCCGCCGAACTGCATATTACAATCCATGTGCTGGAACATGTGGTAGAAGTCGTAGCTCTGCATAATCATGTAGTTGAATTCGAGGAAGGAGAGACCCTTTTCCATTCTCTGCTTGTAGCAGTCTGCGCGGAGCATATTGTTTACAGAGAAGCATGCGCCAACTTCACGGAGAAGGTCAACGTAGTTGAGGTTGAGGAGCCAGTCAGCGTTGTTAACCATTCTTGCCTTGCCTTCGCCGAATTCGATGAAGCGTTCCATCTGACGCTTGAAGCATTCTGCGTTGTGGTCGATATCTTCCTTTGTGAGCATCTGGCGCATATCTGTTCTGCCGGATGGGTCACCGATCATTGTTGTACCGCCGCCGATGAGAGCGATTGGCTTGTTGCCTGCCATCTGAAGGCGCTTCATAAGTGTGAGAGCCATGAAGTGACCTGCTGTAAGGCTGTCTGCTGTACAGTCGAAGCCGATGTAGAACGTAGCCTTACCGTTGTTGATCATTTCGCGGATTTCTTCTTCGTTAGTAACCTGTGCAATCAGGCCACGAGCCTGAAGTTCTTCATATAATTTCATATTTTCCTCCTGAAATAAATAAAAAAGCCCTTAAACCCCATTGGTAGCTACTGAGTAAATCAGAGTATGCCGGGCGGTGAGATATTTTTTTATCAGAATGTTCAAAAGCCGCAGGCAATACTTTGTGTATTAACGAGGATTTTTGGGCATAAATGGTAAAAAAATAGCCGCCGGAGGGCGTGCTGTTGATTTTCTCAGTGGCTACCCTCAAAGCATAAGGACGAAAAGTTTCGTGATACCACCTTAATTCGCCGTGTACTCACGCACACAGCCTTTGTGAGTGTCAAAATATAACACTCTGCGCTGTAACAGGCGCACCTGTCGGCCTCTACTTGATTTCAAAGCCACCACTCGCAAACGTATTTCGCAAAAGTCCCTTTATCTGCTTTCACCGGCCGCAGACTCTCTGGAAAGGAAAAGTAATGCTACTTCTTTTGGTCCCCGTGTTCATGCATTATATATTGTATAATAAAAGAG
>JAFYNW010000351.1 GCA_017547995.1 Clostridia bacterium
AAGGTCCACTTCCTTGCCGTTTGCAATAACGGAGCGATTCTTGAAATTGATTTTGAGTGATTCAGATTCAAAAGTTTCAGCCTGTTCAGCCTTCTTCTGCGCCTGAGATGTTGTCATAACTCTCTTGAGAATAACTCTGATTCTAGCCTTGAGTTCAAGAATATCGTATGGCTTTGTAACGTAGTCGTCTGCACCATATTCAAAGCCGATAAGCTTATCGATGCCTTCAGTCTTCGCTGTTACCATAATAACAGGAACGTTGGACTTTTCTCTTATTGCACGGCATACTTCAAGACCGGAAATTTCAGGCAGCATGAGGTCGAGCAAAACAAGGTCATACTTATTTTCTTCAAAAAGCTGAAGAGCCTGCTTACCGTCATAAGCACCATCTACTTCATATCCGTCGTTCTCTAAATTGAACTTCAGACCTTTTACCAATAATTTTTCATCATCTACTACTAAAATTCTCATTTATACACCTCTCAAAATATAAAATTGAGTTGAAATAACAATAAAAATTTGTTATACTATTAAAAAGAGCATTTAATCCAAATTCAAAGGAGGGTCAATATGAAATTAATGCGCAATATTTTATCTTTTATTTTACTGATTTCTGTTTTCAGCTGTACTGCATTTGCTCTTGAAGAGCTTCCTATGATTGAAGCTTCTGCTTATATCGCAGTTGAAACCGGCTCCAACACAATTCTCGTCGAGCACAATGCCGATGAACAGCTCTATCCTGCCAGCGTTACCAAGCTTCTTACAGCATTGGTTGCCATGGATCATCTTGAACTTGATGACGTAATCGTCGTTGCTCAGGAAGACGTTGCTGGATTATATGAACAAGGAAGCAGCGTATTCCTCAAGAATGGTGAAGAAATCACATTCGAAAACATGCTGAAGTATCTCCTTGTGGCATCCGGTAATGATGCCGCTAATGCAATCGCAAGAACTGTTGGCGGCTCTATCGATGGTTTTGCTGATCTTATGAACGCAAAGGCTATCGAGCTTGGATGCACAGGTACAGAATTTACAAATCCTACAGGCTTGCCTGACGACAACCATAAGACAACAGCAAGAGATATTTATCTCATTGCTATGGAAGTTATGAATAACCCTCTTCTTATGGAAATCTGCGGCACTGCAAAATTAGTATTGCCTCCATCAAATCTTCACGACGAAACAACTTTTTATTCTACAAACCATCTCATTTCCACAGCCAAGGACGACAGATACTTCTATGAAGGTGCAACAGGTATGAAGACTGGCTGGACAGGTGCCGCTGGTATGTGCCTTGTAGCAACTGCAGAAAGAAATGACCTCAACATTATGACCGTTGTGCTCGGTGCTCCAAAGAGAGACGATGGCTCACAGGGCAGCTTCACAGAAACAACGAAGCTTCTCGATTACTGCTTCAAAAATTATAAAAAGGATATTTTCATTCCTGCAACAGAGCCTATCTGTGACGTAACTATCAACCTTGCAAAGAAGGATGAAGCAAACCTCACTCTCACCCTTTCCGAAGATTATTACGATATTCTTCCAAAGGATACTTCCCGCGAAGAAATTTCAATCGTTCCTCTTACAGATGCTGAAATCACAGCTCCTGTAAGCAAAGGTGACGTTCTCGGTACTGCAAGCATTGCTTATGATGGTGAAATAAGAGCAACAATCAATCTTGTCGCCGCAAATGACGTTGAACGTTCACAGACTGCATACATCTTCAGCCAGATTAAAGCATTCTTCAGCAGCCTTACGTTCAAGATTATCATTGGCGTACTTCTCGCTCTCATCGTAATCCTTATCATAATAAGAATTATCAACGTCAGACGTAAAAGACGTCGTCGCGGTGGCAGATACAGAAGATAACGGATAATATTTAGGGACACGTTAAAGTGTCCCTATTTTTTATGCATATTACTTTTCAAGTTCCTTGATCATGTCAACGCGAACCTGATGTCTGCCGCCTTCAAACTCTGTTGTAAGGAAGATATCAACGAGCATAGCAGCAAGGCCAGGACCGATAACTCTTTCACCAAGGCAAAGAATATTTGTATCGTTGTGGAGTCTTGTGTACTTTGTAGAGAAAGCATCAGATACAACAGCTGCACGGATGCCCTTTACCTTGTTAGCAGCGAGGGACATACCAATACCTGTGCCGCAGCAAAGGATACCCTTGTCAACTTCACCTGCTGCAACCTTGTCCGCTACCTTCTTTGCGATTTCAGGATAGTTGCAGGACTTTGGTTCGTATGTACCGCAGTCATCAACTTCGTATCCGTTTTCGTTAAGATGAGCGATGAGCTTTGTCTTGAGTTCAAAACCGCCGTGGTCACTACCGATTGCAATTTTCATATTATTTCTCCTTTTATTTATTATTTTCTTGCAATTTCATTCGTTCTGCCTGGGACAACTTAAGATACATAGGATTTACGCTATGTACGTCTGTATCCTTTGTTTTGTTGATATAGTGGTAATATGCAAGGAGCGCAGCTTCTTTAGCTCTCGCCTCACCTTCCACCACAACAGCATCAGGATACTTTTCCTTAAGCTCAGGTACGTTATCACTGAATCCTTCTTCAATTGTTTCAGTCTTTTCTTTCGAAATATTGTAAACGCCAAAGAAGTATTCATTTTCTCTCGATCTGATAAGTGAGCAAATCTTTCCTTCGTTCTCGCCTGCATACGCAACGCATTCGAGAGAAGAAATGCCGATAAGTGGCTTGTCCAGCATCATAGCAAAGCCTTTTGCCGCCGCAATGCCGATTCTCAGGCCTGTAAACGAGCCAGGGCCGACTACAGAAGCAAAACAATCGATATCCTTAAGTTTCACTTCATTTCTGTCCAGAAGTTCCATACAAACAGGCAACACTGCCTGACTGTGACTGAGATTTGTATTTTTTTCAATTGTATCAATAAATCTTCCATCCTCAACAAGCGCAACAGATGCTACCTTGCCAGATGTATCAATAGATAATATTTTCATAAGATATACCTACGGAGTAACCGTAATTCTCCTCTCCGTATCCGAGATTTTTTCAATTTTAATCATCAAAGTGTCTTTTGGCAGAGCATCTTCAATATTTTCACTCCACTCAACAACACAAAGCGCACCACTTTCAAGATAGTCTTCCCAACCGATTTCGTAGAGTCCATCTGAATCAAGGATACGATACATATCAAAATGAGCTATTTTTCGAGGACCTCTGTATTCATTTACGATAGTGTATGTAGGGCTGGACACCATATCCGTACATCCCGCCGCTCTTGCAAAGCCTCTTGTTATAGCAGTCTTACCTGCACCAAGGTCACCATAAAGCGCAAATACTTTTCGGTCTTTATATGTATTATATATTTCTTCGCCTATCTTTTCTGTCGTTTCAGGATTATTTGATATATATTCCATTTGTACCCCCTAATACGCAACTTTTCAACTATAATTATATCACAGTTGAAAAGAAATTGAAAGTATTTTCTTGAATATATTTGTTCAATATGGTACAATTTATACAGTATAAAACCTTCAGCGAGGTAAAAATGAAATTATTTTTAGATTCATTGAAAAATTACGTCAAAAAAATTGACTGGATGATTTTTTTACTTTCAGTTGTGCTCAGCTGCTGCGGACTTATCCTCATATACAGCGCCACACGAAGCTATAATACGGAAAAGTTTATGATAGTACAGTCGGCATCCCTTATACTCGGCATCGCAATATTTTTCATTGTCGGTATGTTCAACTTTGAACAATTGAGCAGATTCTGGATTCCGATATTATGTCTTAACCTGCTCTTTCTCCTGTCTGTAAAGTTTTTAGGTACAGACGGCGGCACAGGCAACAACAGCTGGATTCGTTTCGGCGGTATCGGCATACAGCCAGGCGAAATCGGCAAGCTTATATTTATCTTTACGTTTGCAAAGCACATAACGCTTGTCTCAGAAAAAATAAACAAGCCTTCCTCTGTCCTTTCTCTTTTGGCTCACGGCGGTATTGTTATTGGATTCGTATATCTTTTCTCTCACGACCTCGGCATGGCAATCACATACATTCTTATAATGGCGTTCATGCTTTTTGCAAGCGGAATGAGCATGAAATGGATTATTCCGGGCGGTATTCTCGGTGTTTCTTCCCTTCCGTTTATTTACAAATATTTACTTGCAGAATATCAGAAATTACGAATCAAGGTGGTATGGGACCCTGCTGCATCCGAAAAATATTCATACCAGGCAAAGCAGTCCCGTCTCGCCATTGGCTCAGGCGGATTTACAGGAAGCGGCTTCCTTCAGGGTAGACAGACTCAATATTCTTTGCTCCCTGCAAAACACACCGACTTTATTTTCTCTGTATGCGCAGAAGAATTCGGTTTTGTAGGCAGTATGGTGCTCATTGGCCTCCTCACTTTACTGATATTCAAGATTTTTCTTGATGCCTCCAGATTGCACGACCCAATGGCAACGCTTATGTGCGTTGGCATCGGCTCAATGTTCCTCGTACAAACGCTCATCAACATCGGAATGTGTACGGGCCTTGCCCCTGTTATCGGGCTCACTCTTCCATTCATCAGCTACGGTGGCACTTCTCTTGTAACAAACTTCTGTGCCTTAGGAATGGTAATTGCATTAGTAACACACAATAAACCAAGACGTGTTCTTTAACTCAAAAAGCTTGCTGTTTTACAGCAAGCTTTTTATATGCTCATATTTTTCAAAAATATTGCAACCGACACAAGAAAAAGAGTAAAGTTGCCTTTGCGCACTGCAAGAAACAATCCAATAACTGCACCGAAAACAGCTATACATATTCCCGTAATTCTCATAATGTGCTCTGCTTCCACTACACCAAACTTCATAGACATCAGACTATTTATTGCTCTCCCTCCGTCAAGTGGCATTATAGGTAAAAAATTAAACCCACCAAGCAATGCATTTGTACCTATAAAAAAGCTTGTGTCAACGCCTGTCATCGTTTCTGTAACAAACGCAATTATAATCGCAATAAGATTAAATATGCTTCCCATCAGAGCAATACAGATATCATCGTTATAAGAGGTCAGTCTGTCGTTTCCATATATAATATTTGCTCCCGTTATACCTATCGTGACCTTACGGAATGGGATTTTTTTATATATCAAGGCAAAAATATGACCCATTTCGTGAATTGCCGCTGCACACATTGTAGTCACAAGTCTGTTATCTCCATCAAAAACTATCATTATTGCAAAAATTACGGCAAACGGATATGATACTTTAATTTTACTCATCAAAAATATTGTTCAGGGTCAATAACCTTACCATTTTTGCGTATTTCAAAATGAAGATGAGGCCCCGTAGCCACACCTGTCGCTCCTGCATTGCCTATTACGTTTCCTCGTTTGACAAACTCATTTTTCTTTACGTTAACTTTACTCAGATGTCCGTAAAAACTCACAAATCCGTCTGCATGTTGTATTTTGATATAATTGCCGAATATAGTGCTTTCACCCGTTTCAGTCACCTTGCCGTCAGCAAAAGATAATATTTTATTACCCTCATTTGCCGCAAGATCGATTCCATAATGAAACGTGGTTTCTTTGCTTATCGGATGCACTCTGTAACCGAATGGTGACGTTATCCTGCCATTACAAGGACGATTATAATTGAAATTTATATCATAAGCTTCCGTATCTACGTTATCAGGCACCGGCATTATAAACGGTTCGTTTTCCGTATCATCTGTATACTCTTCTTCATTTTCAATAAGCTCTATTGATGCTATGTTTATATCATTATTAAAGGCAGGGATAATATTCACCCTGCCTTCGTTTGTTTCTTCCGTCTGCCGTGTCTGCTCTGTTATTATCGGCAGTTCGTTCTTATCATTATTCGTCTGCTCCACATCATTGCCAAATACGGCAACTATATTCTCTTTTGCCCCATTGGAAATATTTTTGCCAAGCTCATTTATAAAATCTCCATAGCTTTCTTCACCCGTTACAACTGCACCAAGCTCTTCAAATACAGTAACCGCACTTATTCCCGTAACCACCTTAAAGATAACCGCCAACAGAATAAGCACACTAAGTATCAGCAATCTTATCGAATTATCATCCGTACGTTCTCTGCGTCTTCGTCTGTAATGTTTTCTCTTTCTCATGCGCTCACTTCCCTAAAGAATGATGCATATAAGTCCGCCTGCATCTTCATTGATAATCCGTTCAAGAGTCTGCTGGAATTTGCTTCTTGCATCCCCCGGCATTCTGTATAGCTTATTATTCAACCCCTCATTTACAAGCTCGCTCAAGGATTTACCGAATATATTGCTTTGCCATATTTTATCAGGCGCCTCTTCAAACTCCGATAAAAGATACGACACCAGCTCCTCAGACTGCTTTTCCGAGCCTACAATAGGCGAAATCTCTGTTTCTATATCTGCCTTTATAAGATGAATACTTGGTGCAGAAGCCTTTAATTTAACACCAAACTTGCCTCCCTGACGAACAATTTCCGGCTGACAGAAGCTCATTTCATTCTGTACCGGCATTACAATACCATAGCCTGTATCCCTGACCTGATCAAGTGCAACCTTGATTCTGTCGTATTCACATTTTACAGTGTACATATCCTTCAGTACAGTCAGCATTTCTGTTTCATTTTCGATTTCAACGCCCGTCTGCTCCTTGATAATTTCAAAGAACAAGCCTGCTGACAAAGTAAGGTTAACCTGAATTGTGCCATCTGCAAGACCCATATATTTTACCGATACGTCATCAACGTAACCACATTCCTTGATTTCAGCAACGTAAGCTTCAACGTCGCGAAGCTTATTAATCTTCTCACACTTCTGCCAGATTGTATTATAAATGCTTTCACGCACTTCGTGCTCTGCAGGCAGAGATACAACCCATTCAGGAAAATCAAAGCCCATTTCAGTGACCGGAAACTCATATAGAACGTTTTTAATAATCTCGTCTATATCCTCCTTAGTCAATTTAATGCAGTTTTTAGCCACAACCGACACGTTATATGTTTCTTCGAGCTCCTTACACAGTTCACGGCATTTTGCCGAATCAGGCATTGTACTGTTTACAACAATTGAAAACGGCTTATTCAGCTTTGTAAGCTCGGAAACCACTCTTTTCTCAGCCTCATAATAGTCTTCACGCTTTATCTCACCAATAGTGCCATCTGTTGTCACAACAATACCAATCGTTGAATGCTCGGATATCACCTTATGTGTGCCCATTTCTGCCGCTTGTTTAAGGCTGACCTCTTTATCAAACCAAGGTGTCATAACCATTCTGACCGCATCACCCTCAAACTCACCCAGTGCACCATTTACCATATAGCCTACGCAATCGATAAGCCTTATGTTTGCCGTGGCATTATCACCGACAGACACGCGTACAGCCTCTTCCGGCACAAACTTAGGCTCAGACGTCATGATTGTTCTTCCCGAGCCACTCTGCGGAAGCTCATCGACAGCTCTTTCTCTGAGGTATACGTCATCTATGGACGGAATGACCATAGTCTCCATAAAGCTTTTTATAAACGTAGATTTGCCCGTCCTTACAGGACCAACCACACCAATATAGATATCTCCCTTTGTTCGCTTTGCGATATCCTGATATACGTTTGTTTTATCCATAGCTTGCTTCCTCCCTTACTTTACAATAGGAATCATTATGAGCTTACCCCTCATATTTTCCAGATCATCTTCAATCTTATTGGCCTGCTTTATTGCGTCGGGGCTGGTATTGTATTTTTTCGCCATTTCCCAGATGCTTTCACCTCCGCTGATTTTCCGAAGCACCAATGTAGAGCTATTTTTCCGTGTTTTAAGGGAGTCTTTGATAACGTTGCACGATACCACCTGAGTTGTTTCTATTATGCTCCCGAAGTCAACCTTCAAAATCAATTCACCATCGGCATGAATATATCCATTATTGCACTGCAGAGAAATATTGTTAAGCTCAAGCTCTGCATTATAGAAATTATTCTCCATTTCATATTCCATGCCGTA
>JAFYNW010000352.1 GCA_017547995.1 Clostridia bacterium
GAGCCAACAAGCATACGGGTATTGAACTTGATTATTTCGCTGAAGAACATAACCCCATGGGCTTTGAACATGAAATATATTCCCGAGAAGAATATGCCGAAGCCTACGAGCCACAGATTTCCGTTGCCCTTTACGTGAATCAGCGCAGAGAAGATTGCCGTGCCCAAAATCATAAATGCGAATAAAATGAGGGTGATGCCGAGCACACGCTCTGAGCTTCCGCGGTTTAAGGTATCTCTTTCAAAATCCGTGCCGCCATAGGTATTCAGGTTATCAAAGAAATCGTCAACTGCGCCTGCGTTGCCGAATTTGTGGGGATTTTTCAGCCTGATTATAACCTCATCTGTATTTTTGCACTGATATCCGATGTACATCTTGCCGCACATATCCTCATTGGCAACGTCAAGCTCTGCGTCGAACGGACGAAAATCCTTGCCGTTTTCCGAAATTTCTCCGGCTAAATGGTTAAAGTAAAAGGCAAGGGTTACGCCCTCCTCTGCATTGCCGACTATTTCACCTGTGTCCGGGATGCAAAGGACGAAGCGGCCCTTTAAGGTAACATCTCCTTTGTCGGCAGGAATGTGCCCGTCTTTGACGTACGGCTGCCAGTCGCCATCCGCTATCTTGTATTCGCCCTCAAACTGAGCCGAAAGATAGAATGCATTCATCGCCTGATTGCCGTAATCTCTGCCTGAGCAGACGAAGGTGAAAAGTACAGCGGCAAGCAAGGCTATGCATATAACGATAAATATTTTATTTCTGGAAATTGAATTGACAGATTTCATAAGGTTTTTCTCCACAATAATTGCCGTACGGCATCCACGCTTCAGGTGGATTACTTTTACGTGATAAGCTTACTTTACCATATTTTGATTATTTTTTCAACAAATCTGTGGATAAAAAGAAAAGACCAGCCGATGTGGTTGGTCTTTTTTGTGTTTGTTGGCAGGAGGGTCAATGCTCTCCCCCTACTGATTACTTCATCAGCGGACCGTCCGGGAGGTCGGTCCCTACCTCCGTCAGAGGGAAGCAAGATAAAACGTCACTTACTTCTTCTTGAAGATGATTGGGTCGGCGTTGTTGTACTTTGCAAGAAGCTCGTCGAACTTTGCTTCGTCAGCCTCCTGAGATGCGCCGCTTCTGTCGTAATACTTGTAGATAAGCTCGCCCTTTTCATCAGGCTCACTTGTGACGAATTCAACTGCTTCAACGATGCCTACACCATCATAGAATACGATATTCTGTACAAGGTCAGGTGTTGCATACCAGAAGCCTACCTTGTCCTCATACTTGAGCGGGAAGCCTGTGCTGATGCCGTTGATTGCAACGATTTTCTTGAATTCGCCGTCCTTGTCAGCGAAAATTGTGCAGCTCATTGCTGTGCCTTCCGTTGCATCCTCGCCTTCGAGAAGCTTGTCTGTAACGAGAGTCATCTTGCCGACCTCGGCAACGTAGTCGCCATAGCCTTCCATAACCTTTGCCTTTTTGTCACAGCCTGCAAGAGTCAGCATCATGCAGAGAAGGAGTGTGATTGATACGAGTTTTTTCATTGTTGTTCCTTTTACGTAAGATTTTGTTTTACGGCGGGAGCAATCCCCCGCCCTGAAGTTTTGTCTGCTTGGTTTTGCGGACGACCAATGGTCTCCCCTACAGATTGTCTTATCAGCGGACCGCCCGGGAGATCGGTCCCTACAAATCTGATATACGCACAAAACTGCCGGGGAGATATTTCCCCGGCAATTTTTATTTTAGTCCTTTGTGAATTCCTTGAGAGAAGTTGCAAGACCAGCCAGACCCTGGATTTCAGATGGAATGATAATCTTTGTTGCCTTGCCGTCTGCCGCCTTTTCGAAAGCTTCGAGGCTCTTGAGCTTGATTACTGCATCGTTTGGAGCAGCTTCATTGAGGTACTTGAGACCGTCTGCGAGAGCCTTCTGAACTGCGAGAATAGCCTGTGCTTCACCTTCTGCTTCACGAATCTGTGCTTCCTTCTTGGCTTCAGCCTTGAGGATGAGGGATTCCTTTTCACCTTCTGCGATAAGGATTGCAGAACGCTTTTCACCTTCCGCCTTGAGAATTGCTTCACGTCTTTCACGTTCAGCCTTCATCTGACGTTCCATCGCGTCCTGAATTTCGCGTGGTGGAATGATATTCTTAAGCTCAACGCGGTTTACCTTGATGCCCCATGGGTCTGTTGCTTCATCGAGAATTGCGCGCATCTTTGTATTGATAACGTCGCGGGATGTGAGTGTCTGGTCGAGCTCCAGGTCACCGATGATGTTACGGAGTGTTGTAGCTGTGAGATTTTCGATAGCAGCCATTGGATGAACAACACCGTAAGTGAAGAGCTTTGCGTCTGTAATCTGGAAATAGATAACTGTGTCAATCTGCATTGTTACGTTATCCTTTGTGATAACAGGCTGTGGTGGGAAGTCGGCAACTCTTTCCTTGAGTGTAACCTTATTTGCCACCTTTTCGATGAGTGGAATCTTGAAATGGATACCTGTGTCCCAAGTGCCGTTATACGCACCGAGACGTTCAACGATGAATGCGCTTGCCTGTGGAACGATGATGACGTTCTTCGCTGCCACTACGATGAGAAAGATAGCGAGAAGCAGAAAACCGCCGCCTGTGAACAAGAATTCTAACATAATTTTATCCTCCTATAAATTATTAACAACTTTACTTCAAGGCTACAATAGCCTTTACGCCCTGAATGGATTTCACAACAACGTGGGCGTCCTTTTCGATGATTTCGCCGTTTTCAGCTCTTGCTGTCCAGACAAGGCCGCCTGCCTTGACCTGACCTGTGCCCTTTTCGTTATCGATAGTTTCTGTAACGATGGCATTCTGGCCGATTATGCGGTCAAGATTTGTCGGTGTATTTCTGACCTTGAGCTTATCCTGCATAATCGGACGGGTGAAAAACATACTTATTGCCGATACGATGATAAAAACCACCACCTGCATAAGCCAGCCTGCGCCCAGAATTGCCGCTATTGCTGAAGCAAAAGCACCGATTGCAAACCAGATTGCTGTCAGCCCCAGGGTTGCCGCCTCAAGAATGCAGAAACCGATTACTGCGATTATCCATACCACCGATGGATTGAGTCCTGACATAATTGACCTCCTTTACAATACGTAGTTATATAAAATTATATATTTCTATTATCTTTATGATTATATTATACTATTGCGTTATTTTTTTGTCAATATGTTCCTTGTAAATTTACAAATCCGCCACAATTACCATTCGGCAGTTTTTACGCGGTAGATAAGCTCGTCAAGCTCCTTGTCAGGCTTGAAAATAAGCTTACGCTTTATGCCGTCACGGTCTGTGAAAACGATGGCGCACTTTTTGGCAAACGGAATGAAGCCTATGTGGTAAAGATGCTTTGTCTCACTTGCCGACGTTGTGATAAAGCGGATGCCCTTATTGCAATATACACAGCTTGAGCGGACGAGACTGACCGAATAGATGCGTCTTATCTTGCCCATTACAAACTTGCGTAAAATAAGCTCGCTGTCCAGCAGGGCGTATTCATATTTCACTGCCGCGCCAATAAATATATATACTGACACAAGAGCGAATACGAGAGTTATGGTGAGATAATATAAAAAGGATGAAAGCTCGGTCCCTGCTGCCGTTTCAATGAAGCTTGTGTACAGCAGGAAGAGAAAGGTCTCGAAAATGCCTGCCACAAGGGGACTTCTGAAACCATATAACGTCTGTTTATACATGATATCTCCTTTTGTGGTCAAAAGAATGTTTTAATTGTGGCAGATGTGTTAATTTTTCCCATTTTATAAGACGTGAAAGAGGAGCAAAAGGTTTCGCTCTGCCATATTTTCCGATAACACTGTCACCTTTATCTGCATATAATGTACCAGGGCACTGTGCCTATATTATTATAATAACGGAGGTTATTGCAAATGTCAAATGATTACGAAAATTTAGCCAAAATAATTCTCTCCACACCTCAGGGAGCACGGATTATGGAGGGCTTCGACAAGCTGAATGCCTTTATGTCCTCACGCGAAGGGTATGAAATTCTTGCTCTGCTTGCAGGAGGGGCGACGGATGCTGTGAGAAGTGCGGCTCAGGCGGCTATCGACGGCGATGGAGAAAGGGCAAAGACCGCTATTTCCACTCTGCTCAGCTCAAACGAAGGCGCGGCGCTTGCGGCAAAGCTTCTTGAAATTATGAGGTAACGATGGAAAACACGCTTGATTCTATACTTAACGCCCCTGAAAAGATGAAGGCGGCCTTTGAGATGGCTTCGAAAATCGTGGGACAGAATGGCACATCTTCCCCGCCTCCCGATATTGATTCCAATGCCCTTGCCGATACTCTGCAGAAGATGAAATCAAGCGGTGCGCTCGACAATATTCTCAGCAGTCTTTCGGGCAAGCAGGGCGAAAAGACCGAAAGCGTAAGTGATGAGCCTGAAAAGAAAAACAGCTTTGCCGATATGCTACCCGGTATTCTGCAGATGATGGGCGGCTCGGCAAACGTCAACAGCGACAGGGCAAATCTGCTTCGGGCAATCAAGCCTTACGTCAACGAGGGGCGCTCGGGCAACATCGA
>JAFYNW010000353.1 GCA_017547995.1 Clostridia bacterium
CCATCCAGACAGAAAGACCTTCCGCCTCAAGATGGTCGCGCACCTTACGCGCCTGCTCAATATCTTCGGTTTTATAGCTTATAAATATGTCTTTCATTGTATCACCTAATTGCCTCTGCCAAGGGCTTTGGAAGGCTTGTGGCCTTCTTCATCCTCGGAATAATACTGCTTTTCATTTTCGCTGAGAGCGAGGAGCACCATTTCCATATCATTATCGGAAATAATGCCACGGACGTTGCTCATAACAAGATTATATCGGCCGTCACTGATATAATATGGGTCGAGCTCAGGATAAGTGCCCTTCGGGATATTGCCCATAGTTTCAAGACCGAGTATTGCGCCGAATTCGTGAGCCACAGCCCTTGTGATTTCACTGTAATTGTCAAACCGCCCTGTCGGATTGTCGATAATAATATTCTTGAACGAGCGGACAGACCACTTTTTCATACTCATTACGGAAAATGAACTGTTTCTGTTTGCCGCATCGAGCAGTTTATTCTGTGATGTCTGACCATATATGCCGCGAATTTTGATGGCATTCTTCATGGTATCGCTCTTGGATGAGAAAATATTGATGACACCGAGCACCGAGTATTCGTGGAAATGCGGCGTTATGACGACAGTCAGTTTCTGACCGCCGAATACGGAATAAACCCCTTCCCATTTTTGCATACCCGCTTCGACGGCCTGTATCAAAGCATCTCTGTCGACAACTTCGTCTTCCGATGTGATGACATTGTATTTGACATCGATGAAGAGGATATTTTCGTTATCCCGCCAGACAAGCTCGGCATTGACGGGCATAAACTTGCCTTTGTGCTTTATTTTTATCTTCCAGCCGTCGAAATCGCGGAGAGGAGCAGGATTCTGCACAGGAATCTTATCGCCATGAAGCTTTCTGTAGCGGAAACGGCAGAAATTATCCATCTCTTCCTGCGCCTTTTTATATCCCAGTCTTGCCGCTCTGTCCAGATAATACATACCGCGGTCTGTCGTGTTATCAGCCTTGACTCTTATTCTGCCAACCAGCATATTTCGTCCAAAATGGTAGCATGCTTCGGCATCGTTTTTACTTGCTGCCCAACGAAGATATTCAAAGGCCTTGTTTCGCTCTTCGGGTGTTGATGCATTGTTATCGTATATTGCCTTGCCTTCATTTACGGCATAGCGGATTTTCTGCGATTCTGTACGCAGACCAAGTCCTGCAAAATCCGGCTCTTTAAGCTCTGCAGGCTGAGGCTTTGGCTCAGGTGCTGTTTTTGCAGGCTCAGGCTTCTTTTCCTCAGGCTTTATGATAGTTATGCCAGGGATAGCCATGATGTCTTTTGTCATCTGCATAAGCTGACCGGACATATCTTCGTATGCCATATAACACTGCACGTTTGTGAGATAAAACTTGAACTGCTCTGACATTTCAAACTTTTCTATCATAAAAGGCAAAACAATTTTGTCGCGGTTTATAGCCTGGTCAACCTCACGGCGTACCCATTTGGAACTCTCAGCCTTCTGCGAATATATAAGCACCAAGGCCTTGCAATTTGTAATTGCAACCGGAATCTGCTCCGAATAGTCACTGCCGCCCGGAATATCTTCCGG